>SKHK01000160.1 GCA_007117005.1 Paracoccaceae bacterium | reverse complement strand
GAAGGTCAACACCCCCATCGCCGTGCTGCTGGAAGAGGGCGAAACGACCGCGGATATCGACACCGCCGGTGCGACGACAGAGGCGCCCGCAGGCGCCGACGCGGGCGCCAAGGAGGCCCCGCAGCGGGCCGCCGCGGCGCCCGCCCCCTCTTCACCCGCCAAGCCCGCAGAGACGCCTGCAGACACCCCGGCGCCCCCTGCCCCGGTCAAGGATGGCAAGCGCCTCTTCGCCTCCCCCCTTGCTCGCCGCATCGCCGCGCAAAAGGGGCTGGACCTCGGCGCGATCACGGGATCCGGCCCCAACGGCCGCATCGTCAAGGCCGATGTCGAAGGCGCCAGCGCCACCCCGAAAGCCGCCGCTGCTGTAAAACCCGCCGATTCCACCGCCACGAAGCCCGCCCCCGCCGCCATGCCCACCGGCCCCACCGCCAATCAGGTCATGCGCATGTTCGAGGGCCGCGCCTTCGACGAGGTGAAACTCGACGGCATGCGCCGCACCGTCGCCGCCCGCCTGACCGAGGCCAAGCAGACCATCCCGCATTTCTACCTGCGCCGCTCGGTCCAGCTTGACGCGCTGATGAAATTCCGCGGCCAGCTCAACGCCCAGCTCGCCACGCGCGAGATCAAGCTCTCGGTCAACGACTTCATCATCAAGGCCTGCGCGATGGCCCTGCAAAAGGTGCCCGACGCCAACGCCGTCTGGGCCGGCGACCGTATCCTGCGCCTCGAACCCTCTGACGTGGCGGTGGCGGTGGCCGTGGATGGCGGCCTCTTCACACCCGTCATCAAGGACGCGCATCTGAAATCCCTCTCTGCGCTCTCGGCCGAGATGAAGGACCTCGCCACCCGCGCCCGAAACCGCAAACTGGCGCCACACGAATACACCGGCGGCAGCTTCGCCATCTCCAACCTGGGCATGTTCGGGATCGAGAATTTCGACGCCGTCATCAATCCGCCCCACGGCGCCATCCTCGCCGTCGGCGCCGGCCTGAAACAGCCCGTGGTCGGCCAGGATGGCGAGATCACCACCGCCACGGTCATGTCGATGACCCTCTCGGTCGATCACCGCGTCATCGACGGCGCGCTGGGCGCCGAATTCCTGGCCGCGATCATCGAGAACCTGGAAAACCCGCTCGCCATGCTGGCCTGAGCCGGGCCATGGGCACAAAAAATCCGCCCCCATCGACTGTCTGAAAATATCCCGGGGGGAGTCGGCGTCAGCCGACGGGGGGCAGCGCCCCCCAGCCTGCCCATCAACTCGGCCGCAGCCGCCTATTTGCCGAACAGGTGATCCATCGCCAGCGCCGGCTGGTCGCAGCCCGCCTCGCCGACAATCCGCGCCGGCACCCCGGCCACGGTCTTGCAATCAGGCACATCGGCCAGCACCACCGATCCCGCCGCCACGCGCGAACAATGCCCCACCCGGATATTGCCCAGCACCTTAGCGCCCGCGCCGATCAGCACGCCATTGCCGATCTTCGGATGCCGGTCGCCGCCTTCCTTGCCGGTGCCGCCCAGCGTCACCGAATGCAGCATAGACACATTGTCACCCACCACCGCCGTTTCGCCGATGACGATGGAATGGGCATGGTCGATCATGATGCCGCGCCCGATCCGCGCGCCGGGGTGGATATCCACGCCGAAACATTCCGACACCCGCATCTGGATGACGCTGGCGAAGTCCGTCCGCCCGCGCCGGCACAGCCAATGCGCGATGCGATGCGCCTGCACGGCCTGGAACCCCTTGAAATACAAAAGCGGCTTCAGAAAACGGTTGCAGGATGGGTCACGCTCGTAGGTGGCAACGATATCGGCGCGCGCGGCCTCGCCCAGGCCCGGGTCGTCGGCATGCGCCTCGTCCATGATCTCGCGCAGGATCTGCTCGCTCAACTCGGCCGACGCCAGTTTCTGCGCCAGCCGGAAGGCCAGCGCCTTTTCCAGTGTCTTGTGATGCAGGACCGAGGAATGGAAAACACCGCCCAGCAGCGGCTCTGCCGTCACCGCCTCCTGCGCTTCCAGCCGCATACGCTCCCATACCGGGTCCAGCGCGGTGATCAGGCTTTGTCTTTCTGGCATGGCGCGGCTCCTCGATCCCGTTGTGTCCAAGATACGCATTTGCGCGCCGTTTTCCACCCCGCGCCATCCCGCGCCACCCCTTGGCCACTGGCATGGTCCGGACCCCAAGTCTTGCGTCACCGGGGCCGGGGTGTTCTATTTCTGGCAGCAATCAACCAGAAACGAATCGGGCAGGCGGCATGAATGATCTTCTCGGCACCGCGGGCGACAGCTATGACGCCTCTTCCATCGAGGTGCTGGAGGGGCTCGAGCCGGTGCGCAAACGCCCCGGCATGTATATCGGCGGCACCGATGAACGCGCGCTGCACCATCTGGTGGCCGAGGTTCTGGACAATTCGATGGACGAGGCCGTGGCCGGCCATGCCAGCCGCATCGAGGTCGAACTGGCCGCCGATCACAGCGTCACCATCCGCGACAACGGCCGCGGCATCCCCATCGACCCGCATCCCAAATTTCCGGGCAAATCCGCGCTGGAGGTGATCCTGTGCACCCTGCACGCGGGCGGCAAGTTCTCCGGCAAGGCCTATCAGACCTCGGGCGGGCTGCACGGGGTCGGCGCCTCGGTGGTCAATGCGCTGTCCGATCACATGCGGGTCGAGGTCGCGCGCAACCGAGAATTGCATGTGCAGGAATTCTCGCGCGGCCTGCCCCTCGGCCCCGTGCGGCTGGTCGGCCCCGCCCCCAACCGCCGCGGCACCACTGTCACCTTTCACGCCGACGAGCAGATCTTCGGCAGCCACCGATTCCGCCCCGCTCGGCTATACCGGATGGTGCGGTCAAAGGCCTATCTTTTCGCCGGGGTGGAAATTCGCTGGAAATCGGCCATTGACGATGGCGACACGCCGACAGAGGCCAGCTTCCGCTTTCCCGGGGGCCTGGCCGATTACCTGACCGAGCAGTTGGGCAGCGACCAGACCTACGCGCCCACGGCCTTTGCCGGCCGGGTGGATTTTCAGGAAAAATTCGGCGTGCCGGGCCGGGTGGAATGGGCGGTGAACTGGACGCCCGCGCGCGACGGTTTCGTGCAAAGCTATTGCAACACCGTGCCCACGCCAGAGGGGGGCACGCATGAGACCGGCTTCTGGGCGGCGATCCTGAAAGGCATCCGCGCTTACGGCGAGTTGGCGAACAACCGCAAGGCCGCGCAGATCACGCGCGAGGATCTGGGCGCGGGCGGCTG
Organism: Paracoccaceae bacterium; assembly: GCA_007117005.1. Classification (GTDB taxonomy): domain Bacteria; phylum Pseudomonadota; class Alphaproteobacteria; order Rhodobacterales; family Rhodobacteraceae; genus Pararhodobacter. The sequence goes on along the minus strand of SKHK01000160.1, from coordinate 6,413 downwards.
TGCGCTGGTCTCGTGCTTTATCCGAGAGCCCGAATTCGTCGGCCAGACCAAGGACCGCCTCGCCACGGCCGAAGCGGCAAAGCTGGTCGAGGGCGCGGTGCGCGATCATTTCGACAACTGGCTGGCCGGGGACCCGAAGGCCGCGGGCGCCATTCTGGACTACCTGATCCTGCGCGCCGAGGAACGCGCGCGCCGCCGGGCAGAGAAAGAGACACAGCGCAAATCCGCCACGCGAAAGCTGCGCCTGCCGGGCAAGCTGGTGGATTGTTCGGCCACCAACCGCGCCGGGACAGAGTTGTTCATCGTCGAAGGCGACTCGGCCGGCGGCAGCGCCAAGATGGCCCGCGACCGGACGTTTCAGGCGCTGCTGCCCCTGCGCGGCAAGATCCTGAACGTGCTGGGCGCGGCCTCCGGCAAGCTGGGCCAGAATGCCGAGATCAACGACCTGTGCCAGGCGCTGGGTGTGGGGCTGGGCACCAAGTTCCGGCTGGACGATCTGCGCTATGACAAGATCATCATCATGACCGATGCCGATGTCGACGGCGCCCATATCGCGGCACTGTTGATGACGTTCTTCTTCAGCCAGATGCGGCCGCTGATCGACCAGGGGCATCTGTATCTGGCCTGCCCGCCGCTGTTCCGCCTGACCCAGGGCGCGCGGCGGGAATACGCGCTGGACGAGGCCGAAAAGGCCCGGTTGCTGGAGGCGGGCCTGGGCGGCAAGGGCCGGATCGAGGTGAGCCGGTTCAAGGGTCTGGGCGAGATGGACGCGAAGGACCTGAAGGAAACCACGATGAACCCTGCCTCGCGCAAGCTGATCCGCGTCAGCATCGACGAGGATGTACCGGGCGAGACGGGCGATCTGGTGGAACGCCTGATGGGCAAGAAACCGGAACTGCGCTTTCAGTACATCAGCGAGAACGCGCGGTTCGTCGAGGATGTGGATGTGTGAGGGGTTAGAACGAAAAGTGCATGCCGGTACCTGATTTCCAGTCACTTCTCATACCCGTCCTTCAGCTCTTTGCGGAGGGAAAGACATCTGTCAAAGAATGTATCGAACCCCTGAAACAGCGGTTCGACATATCAGAGGAAGACGCCCAGTTGGTTCTCGCAAGCGGCCAGACCGTGCTTTACAATCGGGCACACTGGGCGAGAACCTATCTTGGCAAGGCAGGCTTGCTTGAATCGCCAAGGCGCGGGACCCACCTGGTTACCGATAGGGGCCGTGAATTCCTGTCATCAGCAGGGGAAAGGGCAACCATCGCGGACCTGAGAGCTTTCGATGAGTTCCTTGAATGGCAAACTCAGGCAGAAAATAAGTCAGGTAGCGATACCGCCCCCTTGGCGCCAGATATGGCAGGCGAAACATCTACGTCCACGCCAGAAGATATTATCGAAGCGGCGCGGCGTAAGATTGACCTAGCACTCTCTGAAGAATTGCTTACGGCATTGCATCAGATGTCACCGGTAAGTTTTGAAAGGCTTATTCTTGAATTACTGCAGGCCATGGGCTTTGGAAAAGGCAAGGCAGAGTTCAGGCGGCTTACGCCGGTTACCGGTGACGGGGGTATCGATGGCGTAGTGAACGAGGATGCACTGGGATTGGACGCGGTCTATGTTCAGGCGAAAAGGTACGCGAAAGAGAACAAGGTCTCACGTCCGGACATTCAGAGATTCGTGGGCTCGTTGACGGGAGAGAGTGCAACGAAAGGTGTTTTCGTAACAACGTCCGACTTTTCGAAAGAGGCCGTCAGCTACATTGACAGGGTCCAGCAGCGCGTGGTGCTGATCAACGGGCAATCCCTTGCCCGCCTGATGATAGAATATGACGTCGGTGTCCGCGTGCGCTCTGTCGTGAAAATCAAAAGCTTGGACGAAGACTATTTCTCGAGTCACTAGATCAGGCCAGCGACGGTCACCTCGAAGCGGTCCATCTCTTGTGTCGTTCAGTCTGCTCCCCTCACCGCGCCAGGCACCAGTAATGCCCGTTCCGATCGTCGCGGAAATGCCCCTCGTTGCCGAAACCGATCTGACCCTCACAGGCGCCCCAGTGCAGCCGGCCGTTGCGGCGGGTGCCGAAATTGTGGCTCGCGCCGGGGCGCAGGTTGAAGGAATGCGTGTAGAAGACCGTATTGCGCCGCCCGTCGCAAGCGCCTTCCATCCCTGACAGATCGCCGCAATAGATCACGAAGATCGGCACGCCGCAGGTATTCGTGGCGCGGTAGCTTTCGCCATGGCTCATCGTGGTGCGGGTCAGTTGCACGCAATGCGGCGCGGCGCGCCCCGGGTTGGCGGCAGCCTCGCCGGCCAGCGCGGCGCCCAACAGGACGGCCAGCGCCGTGATCGCCGCGCGCTGCCGCCGCGCACGCTCCTGGACCGATGAAAAGGGAAAGACAGCCATGACCGGGCTCCTGAACCAGTTAACAACCTTTGCAGAAGGCGTCAGGTCGTGCCGCAGGGCAAGCGCCATGTTCGCCCAGATCCGGCCTGCGCATGCGGGCGCCGGCGATGCCGACGCAGGTGCTGACCTGCCCCCGGCGCAAATCCCTCTGGCATCACGCGCCGCCTTGCCCTACCCCTGAGGGTACAACGAAAAGACACCCTTTCCCCTGCAAAGGATGATCCAATGCGCCTGCTGAAAACCCTTGCCACCGGCACCACCCTTGCCGCCGCCCTTGCCCTGTCGGCCTGTATCGATGTCGAAATGGACATCGCCGTTCTGGGGCCTGATCAGGTTCGCGTCAGCGGCTTTACCCAGATGCCGCTGGAGATGGTGGACATGGTCGGCGGTGCAGAGGGGTTCTGCGACGCCGAGGATGGCGGCACCATAGTGATGACCGACACCCATGCCCGCTGCGAGCTGCTGATGGAAAGCGATTTCGCCGCGGCCTTCCCCGATGCCGACGAGGCCGGCGACGAGGGCAGCCCCAGCATCACCGATCTGGGCGATGGCACCGCCGTCGTCCGCGTGCCGCTGGGTGATGCCACCGGCGACATGGGCGAGATGATGGAAGACCCGAACATGATCGCCATGATGCGCCCGATGATGGAAGGCCACGGCCTGCGTTTCAGCGTCTCCGGGTCAGAGATCGTGTCGACCAACGGCACGCTGTCCGATGACGGCACCCGCGCCACGCTGGAATTTCCGCTGACCGATCTGCTGGACCCCGAGAACGACCTGCCCGCAGTGTTCGAAACCATCGTGCGCTACTGAAAGCCAGGCCCGGCGTGCGGCCCGCGCCACACCGGGCCCTACCACACCCGGGCCCTACCACACCCGGGCCCTACCACACCCGGGCAGTGCCGCAGGGGCTCTCACCCGGCGAGGCCGCGCAGCGCCGCAGCGATGCGCGCAAAGGATACGCGCGCGGCCTCCGCCCGGTGGCGCGCGCGCAGATAGCCATGCACCAGGCCGGGCTCTTCGGTCAGGGTGACGGGCACCCCCGCCCCGGCCAGCCGCGCGGCGTATTCCACCCCGTCCGAGGCCAGCGGGTCACAGGCGGCCGTAAAGATCGCCGTGGGCGGCAGGGCGCCGAAATCCGCCGCCGCCAGCGGCGCGGCGCTTGGGTCATCAGCGCCGGTCTGCCCCTCGGCGAACCGCACGGCAGCGTAAAGGGCGACATCCTCGCGGCTCAGCATCGGCGCCTGCGCGTGGCGGGTATAGCTGGGCAGGCTCATGTCACCGCCCAGCCCGGGATAGATCAGCACCTGACCCAGCACCTGCCCCGCCTTCTGCCCGTCCTTCCCGGGCAGATGCGCGGCCACGGCGGCGGCCAGATTGCCGCCGGCGCTGTCCCCGGCCAGCAGCACCGGCCCCTCTGCCAGTAACGCCCGCGCCACGGCCATGGCATCGTCGAACGCGGCCGGGTGACGATGCTCCGGCGCCAGGCGGTAATCCACCGCCACCAGCGGCAGCCCCGCCGCCTGCGCCAGATCGGCGCAGATGGCGTGATGGCTCTCCAGCCCGCCCACGACGAAGCCGCCGCCGTGGAAATAGACCACCACCGGCCCGCCCGTCACCACCCCCTGCGGCCGGTAGGCGCGGCAGGGCACCCCGGCGATCAACCGGTCCGCCACCGCCATGCCCGCGGGCAGCGGCGCATCGAACAGCGCGCACATCCGGTCATAAAGCGCGCGCTGCTCGGCCACGCCCAGCGCCGCGGCACCCGGCGGCAGGGCGGCATCGCTCTCGGCGATGAAGGCGCGGATATCGGCGGGCAGGAAACCGTAGTCGGTGATCGGCGCCAGGCCTTTGTCCACGGCTCAGTTCCCCTTCAGCAGCTTGCCGGGGTTCATCACCTGGCCCGGGTCCAGCGCAGCCTTGATCGCGCCCATCACGGCCCAGCCCTGCCCGTGCTCTGCCTCCATGTATTTCACCTTGCCCATGCCGATGCCATGCTCGCCGGACACCGTGCCGCCCAGACGCAGCGCGCGCTCGGCCATGTTGGCGGCCAGCTTCATCGCCACCTCCCACTGGGCAGCGTCACCCACTTTCGGCAGCAGCAGCGCATGGAAATTGCCGTCGCCGACATGGCCGACGATGGGCCCGGGAATGCCGGATGCCGCGATCTCGGCCGCCGTCCCCTCCACCGCCTCGGCCAGGCGCGAGATCGGCACGCAGATATCGGTGGTCACCGGCACGCAGCCGGGATTGGCGGCAACCATGGACCGATAGGCATTGTGCCTCATCGCCCATAGCGCGGTGCGTTCCTCGGGCTTCACCGCCCAGCGGAAATCCGCGGCGCCGAAATCGGCCGCAATCTCGCCAAAACGTTCCGCCTGTTCGGCCACCCCGGCCTCTGATCCATGAAATTCCACCATCAGATGCGGCGCATCGGCCCAGCCGGCGCCGGCATGGGCGTTGAACGCCGCGGCCGAGGCCTGATCGACGAATTCGATCCGCGCCATCGGGATGCCGGACTGGATGGTGGCGATGACGGCATTCACCGCCCCCTCCATGTCGCCGAATGCGCAGACGGCCGATGACACGGCCTCGGGCTGGCCATGCAGCTTCAGCGTCAACTCGGTGATCAGCCCCAATGTGCCCTCGGCACCGACGAAAAGGCTGGTCAGATCATAGCCCGTGGATGACTTCGGCGCCCGCGTGCCGGTGCGGATGATCCGCCCGTCGGCCAGCACCACCTCCAGCCCCAGCACATTGGCGCGCATCGTGCCATAGCGCACCGCCGTGGTGCCCGATGCCCGGGTCGAGGCCATGCCCCCCAGCGAGGCATTGGCGCCGGGATCGACCGGAAAGAACAACCCCGTCGCGCGCAATTCCTGGTTCAGCGCCTCGCGCGTCACGCCGGGATGCACGACGGCGACCATATCCTCCGGCAACACCTCGACCACACGGGCCATGCGCTGGAAATCCACGCAGACCCCGCCGCGCACAGCCAGCGCATGCCCCTCCAGCGAGGTCCCCGCCCCCCAGCCGATCACCGGCATACCGGCCTCCGCGCAGATCCGCACAATCGCGGCCACCTCCTCGGTCGTCTCGGGATAGACCACCGCATCGGGCGGCATCAGCGGGAAATGCCCCTCGTCACGCCCGTGCAACTCCCGGTCCGACTGCGAGCGGTTCAGCCGCGCCCCCAGCAGGGCCTCCAGCGCCGCAAAGGCGCCCTCATGTCCCGTGCCATCCTTGTCCAGCATCGCCCTCTCCATCCTCAGGCCAATCCGATTTCACTCATCTTGCCAGAAATACTCCGGGGGGTGAATGGCCGAAGGCCAGAGGGGGGCAGCGCCCCCCTTCCCCGCTCCGGCCCTTCCCCGCTCCGGCCCTTCCCCGCTCCGGCCCTTCCCCGCTCTGGTCCTTGGCCCCGCCCTGGCCTAGAACGGGCCGGCCAAGCCAACGACACCCGCAGGCCACCACCCCATGCTGAAACATCAACCGGCTATCTTCCTGCTGACGGTGCAGTTCCTGACCCGCCTGCCGGTGCGCGACCCCACGCTTTACAGCCCCGCGCGCATGGCCGCGATCCCGCGCTATTTCTCGGCCGTGGGCGTACTGACCGGGGCGCTGATGGCGGGCGTCTGGTGGGGCGCCGGGCTGGCCTTTCCGCCGGTGCTGGCCGCACTCATCGCCGTGGCCTTCGGCCTGATGCTGACCGGCGCCTTTCATGAAGACGGCTTTGCCGATGCCTGCGACGGGCTGGGCGGCGGCACCACCCGCGACCGCGCGCTGGAAATCATGCGCGATTCGCGGCTGGGCACCTATGGCGCGGCGGGGCTGGGCATGATGCTGGCCACCCGCGTGGCCGCGCTGGCGGCCCTCGCCCCCTTCGGCGCGGCGGCCCTTGCCGCGCTGATCGCGGGTCAGGCGCTCAGCCGCGGCTTTGCCGTGGCGGCCATCGCCATGGACCCCTATGCGCGCGACCACGGCACCGCCAAACCCGTGCAGGAGGGCGTGG
>SKHK01000120.1 GCA_007117005.1 Paracoccaceae bacterium | reverse complement strand
TTCGGTATCAATCTGATCATGCATGTGCTGTCGGGCAACTACAAATCCGACCAGGTGCATGTGCCGGCGCTGCTGGAAAGGCTGGGGCAATGAGCGGGGCAACGCTGGTTTTCGATCCCTTCCTGCCATGGCTGGCGCTGGCCGGGCTGGGCGGGTTCATGGTGCTGGTCACGGCGCTGTCGCTATGGCGCGGGCTGGCCGGCTGGTGGCTGCGCGGCCTCGGCATGGCGGCGCTGCTGGCGGCGCTGACCAACCCGTCCCTGCAGACCGAAGACCGCAGCCCGCTGCAGGACATCGTGCTGGTGGTACGCGATGATACCGGCTCCAACCGGCTGGCCGAGCGTGCCGCGCAGACCGATGCCGCCGTCGCGCATCTGCGCGCCCGGCTGGAGGCCCTGGGCGTCGAACTGCGCGAGGCCACGGTGCCCGATGACCCCGACAACGCCGGCACGCTGCTGATGACCCGCCTGACAGAGGCGCTGTCGGACCTGCCGCGCGACCGTCTGGCGGGCACTTTCGTGGTCTCTGACGGGCTGGTGCATGACCCCGGCCTGGCGCCGGACCTGCCCGCGCCCCTGCATCTGTTGCAGACGGGCGAGGGCGATGACTGGGATCGCCGCCTGATCGTGCGCAACGCGCCGGCTTACGGCATCCTGGGCGAGACCCTGACCCTGACCCTGCGGATCGAGGACGAAGGCGCCGTGCCCGCCGAGTTGCGCGGCCAGCCAGTGCGCGTGGGGTTCTCGATCAATGGCGAAGAGATGCGCTATGCTCAGGCGCCGGTCGGCCGGGACATGGAACTCAGCCTGACGCTGGAACGCGGGGGCATGAATGTCCTGCACTTTACCGTGGACGAGGCGCCAGGCGAATTGACCACCCGCAACAACGAGGCCGTGGTGCAGATCAACGGCATCCGCGACCGGCTGCGCGTGCTGCTGGTCTCGGGCGAGCCGCATACCGGCCAGCGCACCTGGCGCAACCTGCTGAAATCCGACCCGTCCGTCGATCTGGTGCATTTCACCATCCTGCGCCCGCCTGATCGCCATGACGGCGTGCCGGTCAACGAATTGTCGCTGATCGCCTTTCCCACGCGTGAGCTGTTCATCGACAAGATCGACGAATTCGACCTGATCATCTTTGACCGCTATCGCCGCCGGGGCATCCTGCCCAACGCCTATTTCGCCAATATCGCCCGTTACGTGACCGATGGCGGGGCACTGCTGGTCGTGGGCGGGCCGGAACTGGCCAGCGCCGAGAGCATCTTTTTCTCGCCGCTGGGCCGGATCTTTCCCGCCGAGCCCACCGCACGGTTGATCGAGGAAGGGTTCCTGCCGCGTCAGACCCTGCCCGGCCTGCGCCACCCGGTGACCGCGGGCCTGGCCGAGGAACATGGCGCCAACGGGCCCGTTGTGCGCGAGGAACCCCCATGGGGCCGCTGGCTGCGGCAGGTAGAACTGACCGCCCGGCGCGGCGATGTGGTGATGGAGGGCGCGGGCGAGCGGCCGCTTCTGGTGCTGGATCGCGTGGGCGAGGGGCGTATCGCGCTTCTGGGCTCGGATCAGGCCTGGCTGTGGGATCGTGGTTTCGAAGGCGGCGGGCCGCAGGCAGAGCTGCTGCGGCGGCTTGCGCATTGGATGATGGCCGAACCGGAACTGGAGGAAGAGGCGCTCAACGTTTCGGGCGAGGGCACGCGCCTGACGATCGAACGCCGGTCCATGCTGGACGGCCCGCATGTCGCGCAGGTCACCGGGCCGGATGGCGAGACGGTCCCGGTTGAGCTGGATGAACAGGCGCCAGGCCGGTTCCGGGCACGCTTCGACGCCGGCCAGCAGGGGCTCTTCCGGGTCAGCGACGGCGATCTGGACGCCGTGGTGGTGCTGGGGCCGGCCAACCCGCGCGAATACGAGCGCACCTTCACCACGGCCGATGAGATGGCGCCGCTGATCGGCGCCACGCGGGGCGGGGTCGCCCGGATCCAGGACGGCTTGCCGCAGATCCGCCGCGTGCCGGAAGGGCGCACGGCCGCCGGGCGCGGCTGGATGGGCATCACCCCGCGCGAGGCCCATGCGGTGACCGACATGCGGCTGGCGGCGCTGATGCCGCCATGGTCCTGGCTGATTCTGGCCGCCGGGCTGATCCTTGGCGGCTGGCTGCGCGAGGGGCGGCGGTAAGTCACGCTTGGGCCAAAGCGCAACCGCGCGCCATCCCGCGTAGCCGCGCCGCGCGTCAGCGCGGCGCCCGGCCCAACGCTTTGCGCCGCATCCCTGATGCGTCGCAAGGGGGCGGGAGCACCCTGTCCCTCATCCGACGCATGACGCCGCACCACGCAACGGCGCGGCTCTAGTCGTGCTCGTGCCGCAGCGGTCGCGCCAGCAGTGCCACCACCGCATCGTCCAGCCCCACCCGCCCGCGCAGAAGGGCCGATACCATGGCGCTGACCGGCAGGGCATCGGCCGCGTCCGGCACCGCCTCGGTGATGGCATGCGCGGTCATCACGCCTTCCACCGTCTGGCCGTCATCGGGTGCCGCCCCCCGGCCCAGCGCCAGTCCGTGGCGAAAGTTGCGGGATTTCTCCGACATGCAGGTCAGCACCAGATCGCCAAAGCCGGACAGGCCCTGCAGTGTCGTCGGATCGGCCCCGCGCGCCTGCGCCAGCCGGGCGATCTCGGCAAAGCCCCGCGTCATCAGCGCTGCGCGGGCGCTCTCGCCCAGCCCCGCGCCGATGGTGATACCCGCGGCAATCGCCACGACATTCTTCAGCGCCCCGCCCAGCTGCGCGCCTTGCATGTCCTCGCTCAGATACAGCCGCAGTGCCGGCGTCGACAGCCGTTCCTGCAGCGCCGCCGCGCCCGGCAGGCCCGTGGCCAGCGTCAGCGCCGTCGGCTTGCCGCGCGCGACGTCGGCGGCAAAGCTTGGCCCCGTCAGTACCGCCACCGCCGCCCCGGGCAGTTCGGCCTCGATCACCTGCACCGGCAACAGCCCGGTGCCACGCTCGACCCCCTTGCAGCAGATCACCAGCACCCGGCCGCGCAACGCCCTCGCCTGCGCCCGCACCACCCCCCGTAGCGCCTGCGTCGGCACCGCCAGCAGCAGCACCGAGGCGCCCGCCGCCACCGCGTCGAAATCGGCGCTGACCACCAGCCCCTCGGGCAGCGCCACCCCTGGCAGCCGCGCGGTGTTCTCGCGCCTGCGCATCATCGCCCCGGCCTGGCCTGCGTCGCGGGCCCATAGCGTCACCGCGTGCCCCGCCTGCGCCTGCGCAATCGCCAGCGCGGTGCCGAACGCCCCCGCCCCGATCACGCCGATCCCGCCTGTCGCCATGACGTCCCCTGTCTGCCCTGTGCCGGTATCGGGGTGCGCCGTCCGCCTGTCAACGCCCCGCCCGGCCCTGACATTTGCGTGTGCGCCCCGCTGGTTGTAGAAAACCCCTGCCGCGTCACGACGGCGGAACAGCAAGGGCCCCGCCATGGTCGATATCGCCGCGCGCGTCCATAACCACAACTGGAAGATCGACCCCATCGTGCGGTCGCTGATCGACACCGATTTCTACAAGCTGCTGATGTGTCAGTCGATTCTGCGCAACCGTCCCGATACCCGCGTCACCTTCAGCCTGATCAACCGATCCGACCATATACGTCTGGCCGATCTGGTGGATGAGGGTGAATTGCGCGAGCAGCTGGACCATGTCCGTTCGCTGTCGCTGTCGCGCGGGGAGAGCACCTGGCTGCGCGGCAACACCTTCTACGGCAAGCGCCAGATGTTCCGCCCGGATTTCATGGAATGGTTCGAGGCCCTGCGCCTGCCGCCCTACCATCTGGAAAGGTGCGACGGCCAATACCTGCTGACCTTCGAGGGGTCATGGCCAGAGGTGATGATGTGGGAAATCCCCGCGCTGGCCGTGCTGATGGAGCTACGCTCGCGCGCGGTGCTCAAGGACATGGGCAAGTTCGAGCTTCAGGTCCTCTATGCCCGTGCCATGGCCAAGCTGTGGGAAAAGGTAAAGCGGCTGCGGGCGGTGCCGGGGCTGCGGCTGGCGGATTTCGGCACGCGGCGGCGGCACAGTTTCCTGTGGCAGGACTGGTGCGTGCAGGCGATGATGGAGGGGCTGGGCGAGGCTTTCGTCGGCACCTCGAACTGCCGCATCGCCATGCGCCGCGATATCGAGGCGATCGGGACCAATGCCCATGAACTGCCCATGGTCTATGCCGCGCTGGCTGATGGTGATGAGGCGCTGGCCCAGGCCCCCTACCGCGTGCTGGCCGACTGGCATGAAGAGCATGAGGGCAACCTGCGGATCATCCTGCCGGATACTTTCGGCACCGACGGCTTTCTGACCCGCGCGCCGGACTGGCTGACCGGTTGGACAGGGATCAGGGTGGATTCCGGCGATCCGGTGGCGGGCGCCGAACGCGCGATCCGCTGGTGGCAGGAACGCGGCGAGGACCCGCGCCAGAAGCTGGTGATCTTTTCCGATGGGCTGGATGTAGAACGGATCGAGGATCTGCACGCGCGCTTTGCCGGCCGGGTGAAGCTGAGCTTCGGCTGGGGCACGATGCTGACCAATGACTTCCGCGGGCTGACCGATGATGACCGGCTGGCGCCCTTTTCGCTGGTGTGCAAGGCGGTGTCGGCCAATGGCCGGCCCACCGTGAAACTGTCCGACAATCCGGTCAAGGCGATGGGTCCGCCCGAGGAGGTGACGCGTTACAAGCGGGTCTTCGGCGTGGGCGCACAGCAGGCGATGCCGGTAGAGGTATAGCCAGTCACCCGCGAACCCCGGCTACCCCAGCCCGAAATACTGCCGCACCAGCGCCGCGTCGCCCGGGTTGCCCACCAGTGCCGCCGCGTCCCGCGGCCGGGCCCAATGCACCGAATGCCCCGGCTCTGTCGGCGGGCCCAGCCGGCGTACCGGGCGTGCCAGGTAGATGGTGCACAGTTTCTCGGCCCAAAGGTCATATTCCGGCATGTAGACAAACCGCCGGAACGCGCCCAGCCGTCGTGCGGGGGCGATGCGCCAGCCGGTTTCCTCGCGCACCTCGCGGTGCAGGGCGGCGAGTGGCGATTCGCCCGGGTCGATACCGCCGCCCGGCAGCTGGAACTCGTGGTCGGGGTCGCGCTGATGGGTCAGCAGCACACGCCCTGCGCGCAAGAGCAGCGCATAGGCGCCGGGGCGCAGCCGATAGCGCTGCCCTGCCTGTCGCCCGCCGTGAACCGGGATCATGCGGCCCCCTTTCCTTTTCCTGTGCCCTTTTCCCGGACGCCGGCGCCGGGTGCAACGGGGCACAGGCCTTGGCATCCGGGTCAGAACCTATATATCCCGGCTGGTTCATCTGATACGAAAGCCCCCATGACCCTGAGCGCGCAAATCGCCTGGGACGATACCGTCCTGCCCTTTCAGCTTGATCGCAGCGACATCCGTGGCCGGGTGGCGCGGCTGGACGGTGTGCTGGAGCGCATCCTGTCGCAGCATGCCTATCCCGCCCCGATAGAGACGCTGGTGGCCGAGGCCGCGCTGCTGACCGCGATGATCGGCCAGACGCTGAAGCTGCGCTGGCGGCTGTCCTTGCAGATCCGGGGCGACGGGCCGGCGCGGCTGATCGCAACCGACTATTTCGGCCCGACGGAAGAGGGCGCGCCGGCGCGCATGCGCGCCTATGCCGGTTTCGACGCCGACCGGCTGGACACGGGCGCCGACCCGTTTAGCCAGATCGGCAAGGGCTATTTCGCCATCATCATCGATCAGGGCCGGGACATGCAGCCCTATCAGGGCATCACGCCGCTGGCCGGCGGGTCGCTTTCGGCCTGCGCCGAGACCTATTTCGCGCAGTCCGAGCAATTGCCGACGCGCTTTGCCACCCGCTTCGGGCCAGAGCGGTTGCCGGGCGAGCAGGTGAAATGGCGCGGTGGCGGGGTGATGTTGCAGCACCTGCCCAAAGCCTCGCCCCATGTGCAGGGCGAGGCGACGGGCGAGGGCGGTCTCCTGGCCCCCGACGACATGCTGGGCGGTGACGAGGCCGACAACTGGAACCGCGCCAACCTGTTGCTGGATACCGTGGAACCCGACGAAATGGTGGGCCCCTCGGTGCAGCCGACCGATCTGCTGCTGCGGCTCTTTCATGAAGAGGCGCCGCGGGTCTATGACGCGCAGCCACTGGTTTTCGGCTGCACATGTTCCGAGGACAAGGTGCGGCAAAGTCTGTCGATCTATTCGGCGAAGGATATTGCCAGCATGACCACCGATGACGGCACGGTGACCGCCGACTGTCAGTTCTGCGGGGCGCATTACGTGCTGGACCCGGCCTCGGTGGGGTTCGAGGCGGCGCCGGAGGAGGAAGGCGGGGTGGCGCAGAACGGGGGCGGCGATGACGGACAGCGCGGCTGAGGCGTTGTCGCGCGCGTCTGCCTATCTGGCCGCGCGGCCGGAGGGCACCTCGGATTTCGACCTGAACCCGGGCTTTCGCGTGCCCAACCCGCGCCCGCTGCGCCCGGCGGCGGTGCTGGTGGCGCTGGTGACGGGGCCTGGCGGGCCGTCGGTGCTGATGACCAAACGTGCCTCCGGCCTGCGCCACCACCCCGGCCAGATCGCCCTGCCCGGCGGCAAGATCGACCCGGGCGATGCCGATGCACAGGCCGCCGCCCTGCGCGAGGCGCAGGAGGAGGTGGCGCTGGAGCCCGGGTTGGTTCGCTTGCTGGGCAGCCTGCCGGTGCATGAGACGGTGACGGGTTACAGCGTGACCCCGGTTCTGGGGCAGGTGCGTGCGCCGTTCCGGCCTGTGCCGGATGCCGGCGAGGTCGCCGAGGCGTTTCTGGTGCCGCTGTCACATCTGGCCGACCCTTCGCGCTATCGGGTAGAGCGGCGGCGCTGGCTGGGGCAGTGGCGGTCATACTATGTGGTGCCCTGGGGGCCCTATTACATCTGGGGTGCCACGGCGCGGATGATGCGGCTTATGGCCGAGGGGCTGCAGGGATGCGGCTACAAGCCCAGTCATCGGGAAAACCGGTAGGAGGCGGGTGGTGAGCAAGGCGCGCGTGGGTGGCGACTGGCTGGAAGGCCCCGACACGCAGGCTGTCCTGTCCATGCTGAGCGGCGCCGGGTTCCGGGGGCTGGTCGTCGGTGGTTGTGTGCGCAATGCGCTGATGGACCTGCCGGTGACGGATGTGGATATCGCCACCGATGCGCCTCCGCAAACCGTCATCGCCCTGTCGCAGGCCGCCGGCCTGCAGGCGGTGCCGACGGGGCTGGCGCATGGCACCGTCACCATCATCGCAGGTGGCAAGGGCCATGAGGTGACGACTTTTCGCGATGACATCGAGACGGACGGTCGCCATGCCCGCGTGGCCTTCAGCACCGACCTGCGGGCCGATGCCGCCCGGCGCGATTTCACCATGAACGCGCTTTACGCACAGGCGGATGGGCAGGTTCTGGACCCTTTGGGCATCGGTTTGGCTGATCTGCGCGCGCGGCGGTTGCGTTTTGTGGGCGTGCCGGCTGACCGGATCACCGAGGATTATCTGCGCATCCTGCGGTTTTTCCGGTTTTCGGCCTATTACAGCGATCCCGTGCAGGGGTTCGACGCCGATGCGCTGGCCGCCTGTGCAGCGCATGGCGCAGGGTTGCAGGGCCTTTCGCATGAGCGTGTCGGTGCAGAGATGCGCAAGCTGCTGGACGCGCCGGACCCCGGCCCGGCAATAGCCGCCATGGACCGGACACAGGTTCTGGCGCGGGTTTTGCCCGGCGCGCGGCCCGATGCCCTGGCCCGTCTGATCCGGCTGGAGGCGGGCGAGCCCGGCCCGTGGTTGCGGCGTCTGGCGGCGCTGGGGGGCAAGGACCCTGCCGCGCGGTTTCGCCTGTCGCGGGCCGAGGCGCGGGCGCTGGACGCGGTGCAGGCAGCGGTTGCGGGCACTGACAGCGCCGCCGTGCTGGGTTACCGGCTGGGGGCAGGCAGGGCGGTGGATGCCGTGCTGGTCAGGGCGGCCTGTTCGGGCGGCCCGCCAGAACCCGGCTGGCAGGACGCAATCGCCGTCGGCGCGCGCGCTGTCTTTCCGTTGCGCCCCGCCGATCTGATGCCGGCCCTGACCGGCCCCGCCCTGGGCGCTGCGCTTGAAAGGGCCAAGGCGCATTGGCTGGCAAGCGGCTTTCGTCCCGGCCGTGATGCGTTGCAGGCGGTGGCGCTGGGCGATCAGGCCGGGCCACGGCAGGATGACTGACCCGGGCCATGGCGCCGGGTCCGATGCATCGCGCAAAGCCCAGACACCCCGTTGAAAAACGCGCGCCCCGGGCCATGCCGGGGCGCGCGCCTTATGCTTGAACGAAGCCTGCGGGCACCGTGTCCCGGGCGGGACAGGGTGCTTTGTCCGCGGGTGTCACTCGGCCTTTTCGGCCGTGCGTTCCTCGCCGGTTTCCTGATCGACCATCTTCATCGCCAGGCGCACCTTGCCGCGGTCGTCGAAGCCCAGCAGCTTGACCTTCACCTCCTGCCCTTCCTTCAGCAGGTCGGACGGGTGGTTGAGCCGCTGCGGCGCGATCTGGCTGACATGGACCAGCCCGTCACGCTTGCCGAAGAAGTTCACGAAGGCGCCGAAATCGACGATCTTGACCACCGTGCCGGTATAGATCTTGCCGACCTCGGGTTCGGCCACGATCGACCAGATCATGTCATGGGCCTTCTGGATCGCCGCCTGATCACTCGAGGCGATCTTGATCACGCCATCGTCGTTGATATCGACCTTGGCGCCGGAGACCTCGACGATTTCGCGGATGACCTTGCCGCCGGAACCGATCACTTCGCGGATCTTGTCGGTGGCGATCTGCATGGTCTCGATCTTCGGCGCGTACTGGCTGAAGCCCTGCGGCGCCGACAGGGCCTTGCCCATCTCGCCCAGGATATGCAGCCGGCCTTCCTTGGCCTGCGCCAGCGCCTGTTCCATGATCTCGAAGGTGATGCCGGAGACCTTGATATCCATCTGCAGGCTGGTGATGCCCGCCTCGGTCCCGGCGACCTTGAAGTCCATGTCGCCCAGATGGTCCTCATCGCCCAGAATGTCGGACAGCACTGCGAATTCGCCGCCGTCCTCCAGGATCAGGCCCATCGCAACGCCCGCGACCGGCGCCTTCAGCGGCACGCCTGCGTCCATCATCGACAGCGACCCGCCGCAGACCGAAGCCATGGAGGAAGAGCCGTTCGATTCCGTGATCTCGGATACGATGCGGATGGTGTAGGGGAAATCCGTCGCCGCCGGCAGCACCGCCTGCAGCGCGCGCCAGGCCAGTTTGCCGTGTCCGATCTCGCGCCGTCCCGGCGGGCCGAAGCGGCCGACCTCGCCGACCGAATAGGGGGGGAAGTTGTAATGCAGCAGGAAGTTCTGCTTCCAGGTGCCGGTCAGTGCGTCCATGAACTGCTCGTCATCGCCGGTTCCCAGCGTGGCGATGCACAGCGCCTGCGTCTCGCCCCGGGTGAACAGCGCCGAGCCATGGGTGCGCGGCAGCACGCCGGTTTCCGACACGATAGGCCGGATGGTGCGCGTGTCGCGCCCGTCGATGCGCGGTGCGCCCTTGATGATGTCGCCGCGCAGGATCGAGGCTTCGAGCTTCTTCATCGCCGAACCGAGGTTCTGGTCGGCAAGCTCTTCCTCGCTCAAGCCCGCCTTGATCGCCTCGCGCGCGGCCGAGATGGCGTTCACGCGCTCCTGCTTGTCCTTGATGGCGAAGGCCGCGCGCATCTGCGCCTCGCCCGCTGCCTGGACCTTGGCGTAAAGCGCCGAATAATCCGGCGGGGAGAAGTCGAAGGGTTCCTTGGCGCAGTCCTCGGCCAGCGAAATGATCAGGTCGATCACCGGCTGATAGCTTTCATGGGCGAATTTCACCGCGCCCAGCATCTCGGCCTCGGACAGCTCGTATGCTTCCGATTCGACCATCATCACCGCGTCCTGCGTGCCGGCGACGACCAGATCCAGCCGCTGCTCGGGGTTCTCGCGCAGCTTGTGCATGTCCTCGCATTCGGGGTTCAGCACGTATTCGCCATTGGCATAGCCCACGCGCGCCGCAGCGATCGGCCCCATGAAAGGCACGCCGGAAATGGTCAGCGCAGCGGAGGCGGCGATCATGGCGACGATATCGGGCTCGTTGACCAGATCGTGCGACAGCACGGTGCAGATGACCAGCACCTCATGCTTGAAGCCATCGACGAACAGCGGCCGGATGGGCCGGTCGATCAGGCGCGAGGTGAGGGTTTCCTTCTCGCTCGGCCGGGCCTCGCGCTTGAAGAAGCCGCCCGGCACCTTGCCGGCGGCGTAATAGCGTTCCTGATAGTGCACGGTCAGCGGGAAGAAGTCCTGCCCCGGCTTTGCCTGCTTGGCGAAGGTGACATTCGCCATGACGCTGGTTTCGCCCAGCGTGGCGATGACCGAGCCATCGGCCTGACGGGCAACGCGCCCGGTTTCCAGCGTGAGCGTTTCCTGCCCCCACTGGATCGATTTCTTGGTGATGTTGAACATTCAGCGTATCCTCTCGGGAGCACTCCCGGCCCCTGCCGGGTCTCCCCATTTGCATGGCGGCCCCATTGCCGCCGACCCCAATCCTATGCATCACGCCGGGGTCGAAGCGTCACGTCTCAGATGCGCGGGCCATACAGGAAAAGCCGGCGCAGGGGAAGTGGGCGCGGCAGGGGTCACCCGCGCGTGACCCGGTCGGCCCTGAAACGGGCAATCCAGTCGGCGTTGGTGGCATCCGCCAGAGGGGCCACGGGGGGCCTAAGGTCCAGGCCGGGGGGCAGGGTCTGGCCCAAAGCGGCGCAGAGGCGCGCCACTTCGGCTTCTGGATCGGCGGCAAGCGCCTGATAGGTCAGTTGCAGGGGGATGATGCCCTGCGCGGTGAACCACGCCTGCCAGGCCGCGTCGCCATGTTCCAGTTCTGCCAGTACCTTGGCAATACGCGCCGGGTCATAGCGCGGTGGTGCGGGGGGTGACAGGCGCTCGATCTCGGTACCGTCAGGGGCGCGGTGCCACAGGCCGGTCTGTTCGGCCTTCACGCGCGATACCGCCTGCGCCAGTTTGTCGGCGCGCGTCAGGTGGATGAAAAGCGTCTCGCCAAAGGCGGCGGTCAGGCGGGCAAGGTCGCCGGGCAGGCCGGGATGGGCAAGGGCGGTCAGGGCCAGCAGTCGGCCCAGATCACGCTGCATCAGGCGCAGGCCGAAGACCGGCGTGGCGCCCCGCCCGGCGTTGCGCGCCGCTTGCAGAAAGGCCCGCGCATGGGCGGGCGTCCCTTCTCCCTTGGCCGGGGGCAGGCCCCAGGCGCGTTCCCATTCCGCACCGGGGTCCTGCATGAAAAAACTGTCGGGCCGGCCGGCAACGCCGGTTGCCGTCAAGAGTTCGCACAGCAACGTGCTGCCGCTGCGGGGGGTGGCGCACAGGATGAAGCTGTCCATGCGCGCCCCCCCCCCGCGCGCCCCGGCGTCTTACACCGCGTAGCGCAGGATCGCGGCCAGCGAGTCTTTCTGCGGGATGTCATCGCGCCGGACCGCCAGCACGCGCCCGCCCGAAGCCAGCACCCGGCCCGCGATCTCGTCCACGATGCCGTAGCTGATGGCACTTTCCTGATCCTCGAACGTCACCTCGCCGTTGTCGTCCACCGTACCGGGCATCACCTCGTCGATATCGACCAGCAGGGTATCGACGGCGCCATAGGTGGCGGCGCGGGCGGCGCGGGCGACCTGGGTGGTGGCGCGGCCTTCGTTCTCGCGCGCAGAATACAGCCCGTGCACCTCGTCCAGCGCGGCCTTGTGCAGCCCGTCCAGGATGGGCCGGGCCTGCGTGGCCAGTTCGGCGGGAGTGATGCGCACGGGGCTGGTGCGGATGCCCTCTGCCGCCAGCCCGTCATGGCTGCAGACCGAGCGGAAGATCGACCAGAGGGGCTCTGCCGCGGCCAGGATCAGGGGTTCGGACCGGCCCGCCAGCACCGGGCGCAGCGCGGCATCGACCTTGCGGGCGAAGGCGCGCAGCAGCACGTTCTGCCCCTCGGACCCGCCCTTGCGGTTGGTATAGTTGCGCGAGTTCACATTCGCCGTGCCCACGGCCGAGGCGGCATCCTTCGGCATCCCGGGCACGCGGATTTCCTGTGCCGGAAGGTCGGCAAAGACCTCGATCAGCCGGATCTCGTTTTCCGCCAGCGCCAGCACGAAAGCGTGCTGCTGCACCGAGGTTGCGCGCAGAAGCGGCTTGATGTGAAAGCGGTCGGCCACCTGCACCGTGGTCGTCAGGTGGTTGGGCAGGCGAAAGGCGCGCAGGCTGTCCGGCGTCACGAACAGCGCCAGCGAATTGGCCTGGAAGGTCCAGAAATCATCGTCATCGATCAGGTCGTTCACCTGTTCGGAAATCGGCCAGACGGTGCGCTTTGCGGTGCCCACGGCCTCCAGCTGTTCCTCGGCCTGTTTCAGCAGGTTGCCCAGTTCGGTGCGGGCCTGACCGATGTGCTGGGTCTCTGGCGTGGTGGGCAGGTAGAAGGACACGAACGCCTCGCCCCGCGCGGCGACGAGTTTCTGCATCTCGGTGTTGGTGGGAATGTCGACGTAAAGCATGATGGCTCCTGAAAGCGGGCGAATGTTGCGCGCAGAGGTAATGGCCGCGGGCCACGGGTGCAACCGTTCATGCATGGCGCGTCTGGCCCACCCCCCGGCGCTGTGCTAGGCCGCTCGCCATGCTGGCGATCTTTTTGCAGACCCTGCCTTTCTTTGCGGTGATCGGCCTGGGTTTCCTGGCCGGCAAGCGGGGCTTTTTTCCGCCAGAGGCCACGGCCTGGCTGACGCGCTTCGTCTTCTATTTCGCGCTGTCGGCGCTGATCTTCGGCTTTGCGGCCAACATGTCACTGGCCGAAATCTTCGATCTGCGCGCGGCGGGGGCCTATCTGTGGGGCACGTCGCTGGTCTATGTGATCGTCCTGGCGGTGGCCTTCCTGCGCCGCCTGCCGCTGGATCAGGCCTCGATGGAGGCGCAGGTGGGCGTGATCGGCAACACCGGGTTTCTGGGCGTGCCGATGCTGGTGCTGCTGCTGGGTACTCAGGCGGCTGGGACGATCATTCTGGTGCTGGTGATCGACCTGATCGTGTTTTCCAGCCTGCTGACGGTGATTGTCACGCTGGCCCGGCAGGGGCGCGTGTCATGGGACCTGCCGCGGGTGATCGCCATGGGGCTGCTGCGCAACCCGATGATCGTGGCCACCGCCGCCGGGCTGGGCTGGGCGGCCACCGGTTGGGCGCTGCCCGGGCCGGTCGATGCCTTCATGGTGCTGCTGGGCGCCGCCGCCACGCCCGGCGCGCTGTTTGCCATCGGCGCCAGCCTTGCCACCTCGCGTGCGGAACGGCCCCTGGTCGCGGGCTGGCTGACGGTGTCGAAGCTGCTGCTGCACCCGCTGGCGGTGGGGGTGGCGGCCTTTTTCCTGTTCCGCACAGACCCTTTCACCGCAAAGGTGCTGGTGGCTGCCGCCGCGCTGCCGGTGGCCGGGAATGTCTATATCCTGGCGCAGCATTTCAACCTGGCTGTCGCGCGGGTCTCTGCCTCGATCCTGATTTCGACGCTGTTCAGCGTGGTGACATTGCCGTTGATCCTGACCCTTTTGCCCGGATAGGCGCCGTTTCATGCCGATTTTCCCGCGCTTCATCCGCTTGCAGCCCCATTTTCCCCTTCCTATATACCCACTCGAAGCCGGGCGCCGGCCAAGAGGCGGCATCCGGGTCTGGGATCGGGGTGGCGAAGCCTGACGGGATCGCGGCCCCTTAACATCGCCGAAGGAAGAGGAAAGCATCATGGCCAAAGTCATTGGCATCGACCTTGGGACCACCAACAGCTGTGTCGCCATCATGGATGGCAGTCAGCCCCGCGTGATCGAGAACGCCGAGGGAGCGCGCACCACGCCCTCGATTGTCGGCTTCACCGAAAACGAGCGTCTGGTCGGCCAGCCGGCAAAGCGTCAGGCCGTCACCAACCCGTCGAACACCGTATTCGCCGTCAAGCGTCTGGTCGGCCGCCGGCTGGGTGATGCCGAGGTGGAAAAGGACAAGAAGCTGGTGCCTTATGCCATCGTCGATGGCGGCAACGGCGACGCCTGGGTCGAGGTGCGCGGCGAGAAATACAGCCCCGCGCAGGTCTCGGCCTTCATCCTGCAGAAGATGAAGGAAACCGCCGAAAGCTATCTGGGCGAAGGCGTCACCCAAGCCGTGATCACCGTGCCGGCCTATTTCAACGACGCCCAGCGTCAGGCCACCAAGGACGCGGGCAAGATCGCCGGCCTGGAAGTGCTGCGCATCATCAACGAGCCCACTGCGGCGGCGCTGGCCTATGGTCTGGACAAGAAGGAATCGAAGACCATCGCCGTTTATGACCTTGGCGGCGGCACCTTCGACATCACCATTCTGGAAATCGACGACGGCCTTTTCGAGGTGAAATCCACCAACGGGGACACGTTCCTGGGTGGTGAAGACTTCGACATGCGGATCGTCAACTACCTGGCCGACGAGTTCAAGAAAGAGAACGGCGTCGATCTGACCGCCGACAAGATGGCGCTGCAGCGCCTGAAGGAAGCGGCCGAGAAGGCGAAGATCGAGCTCAGCTCTTCCAGCCAGACCGAGATCAACCAGCCCTTCATCTCGATGGACAAGAACACCGGGCAGCCGCTGCACATGGTGATGAAGCTGACCCGCGCCAAGCTGGAAAGCCTGGTCGGTGATCTGATCACCAAATCGATGAAGCCCTGCCAGCAGGCGCTGAAGGATGCGGGCCTCGCCAAGGGCGATATCGACGAGGTGGTGCTGGTCGGCGGCATGACCCGCATGCCCCGTGTCATCGAGGAAGTGACCAAGTTCTTCGGCAAGGAGCCGCACAAGGGCGTCAACCCCGACGAGGTGGTTGCGATGGGCGCGGCCATTCAGGCCGGCGTGCTGCAGGGCGACGTCAAGGACGTGGTGCTGCTGGACGTGACGCCGCTGTCGCTGGGTATCGAGACGCTGGGCGGCGTGTTCACCCGGCTGATCGACCGCAACACCACCATCCCCACCAAGAAAAGCCAGGTGTTCAGCACTGCCGAGGACAACCAGAACGCGGTGACCATCCGCGTCTTCCAGGGCGAGCGCGAGATGGCGGCGGACAACAAGATGCTGGGCCAGTTCAATCTGGAGGGCATCCCGCCCGCGCCGCGCGGCATGCCGCAGATCGAGGTGACCTTCGACATCGACGCCAACGGCATCGTCAATGTCTCGGCCAAGGACAAGGCCACCGGCAAGGAGCAGAAGATCACCATCCAGGCATCCGGCGGCCTGTCGGACGAAGATATCGACAAGATGGTCAAGGACGCCGAGGCCAATGCCGAGGCCGACAAGCAGCGCCGCGCACTGGTCGAGGCCCGCAACCAGGGCGAAAGCCTGATCCATTCGACCGAGAAGTCGCTGGAGGAATACCGCGACAAGGTCGATCCGACCACGGCCGAGGCGATCGAACTGGCCATCGGCGCGCTGAAGGAAACGCTGGAAGGCGAGGATGCCGAGAAAATCAACGCTGGCATCAACAACCTGCGTGATGCGTCGATGAAGCTGGGCGAGGCGATCTACAAGGCGCAGACCGAGGCCGCCGAAAGCGGCGAGGCGCAGGGCGGCGAGGATGAGCCGCGCCCGGTGGACGATGACATCGTCGATGCCGATTTCGAGGACCTGGACGACGACAAGCGCAACAGGAACTGACGCCACTGATCAGCGCACCCCCTGTCCGGCCTGACCGGGCGGGGGGTGTTTGTATCCGGACGGGAGCCATCCATGGCAAAGCGGGACTTCTATGACGTGCTGGGCGTATCACGCGGGGCGTCGGCCGATGACATCAAGAAAGCCTATCGCAAAAAGGCCAAGGAGCTTCACCCCGACCGCAACGCCGACAACCCCGATGCCGAGGCGCAGTTCAAGGAAGCGAACGAAGCCTATGAGGCGCTGAAGGACCCCGAGAAGAAGGCCGCCTATGACCGTTTCGGCCATGCGGCGTTCGAGGGCGGTATGGGCGGTGGCGGTCGTGGCCCCGGCGCGGGCATGCATCCGGGGGCCGGGTTCAGTTCGGCCTTTTCCGATGTGTTCGAGGACCTGTTCGGCGATTTCATGGGTGGGGCGCGCGGCGGCGGCAATGCCCGGCAGCGCGCCAGCCGGGGTTCTGACCTGCGCTACAATCTGCGCGTGTCGATGGAAGAGGCCTATGCCGGCGTGCAGAAGACGATCCGCGTCAATGCCCTGTCGACCTGCGAGGCCTGCACCGGTTCCGGCGCCGAGGGCGGCGCAGAGCCGGTCACCTGCCCCACCTGCGGCGGCATGGGCAAGGTGCGCGCGCAGCAGGGCTTCTTTACCGTCGAACGCACCTGCCCCACCTGCGGCGGTCTGGGTCAGATCGTCAAGAACCCGTGCAAGGCCTGCGGCGGCGCCGGGCGGGTGGAAAAGGAACGTTCGCTCAGCGTGAACATTCCCGCCGGGGTGGAAACCGGCACCCGCATCCGGCTTTCCGGCGAGGGCGAGGCCGGGTTGCGCGGCGGGCCGGCGGGGGATCTCTATATCTTCATCGAAACGCGCGAGCATCCGCTCTTTCAGCGTGAGGGGCTGGATCTTTACTGCCGCGTGCCGGTCAGCTTTGCCACCGCCGCGCTGGGCGGCGAGGTCGAGGTGCCGACGATCGACGGCGGCCGTTCACGCGTCAAGGTTCCGGCCGGGGTGCAAAGCGGCAAGCAGTTGCGCCTGCGGTCCAAGGGCATGCCCGCGCTGCGCGGCGGCGGCACTGGTGACATGATGATCGAGCTGGTGGTGGAAACGCCCGTGAACCTGACATCGCGGCAGAAGGAATTGCTGCGCGAATTCGAAAGCATGAGCGAGAACAACAACCCCGAAGGCTCCAGCTTTTTCAGCAAGGTGCGCAGCTTCTGGGACGGCATGACGGGCAACTGATGCCCGTCGCCGCGTGTGGCTGACGTCCGGCTTTAACCATTTGCTTACCCTCTTGCGGCAGGCTGACGGCATGACCCGTCAGCGCCGCTCCTTCGCCGAGATGCCGATGCCCCTCTTTGCCGGGCCAGAGGGGCCGGGTGCGGGCACTGTAACCGACGCGCTGGCGCCAAGCGTTTCGGGCGCGCTGCCCGATGGGCGCCTTCCTTCTTATATCCGCGACCATCGCAAACGGCTGCGCGCGCGGTTTCTGGACGGTGGCGCGGCCGCGATGCCGGATTACGAGTTGCTGGAACTGCTGCTGTTCGGTGCCATCCCGCGCGCGGATGTCAAGCCGCTGGCCCGCGCGCTGCTGGATCGATTCGGCGATCTGGCGGCGGTAATCAGCGCCACGCCGGTGCAGTTGAAAACGGTCGATGGCGTGGGCGATGCGGTCGTCGGCGTGCTGAAACTGGCCGAGGCGATGGCGGCCCGGCTGGCGCGGGCGAAAGTGCTGAACCGGCCGGTCATATCAAGCTGGGACGCCTTGCTGGACTATTGCCACACCGCCATGGCGCACAGTGAGACCGAGCAGTTCCGCGTGCTGTTCCTGGACCGGAAGAACGCTCTGATCGCTGACGAGCAGCAGGGGCGCGGCACGGTCGATCACGTACCGGTCTACCCGCGCGAGGTGCTGCGCCGGGCGCTGGAACTCAACGCCTCGGCGCTGATTCTGGTGCATAACCACCCTTCGGGCGACCCGCAGCCCAGCCAGGCTGACATCACCATGACCGATCAGATCCGCTGCGGGGCAGAGGCACTGTCGATCACCCTGCACGACCATCTGATCATCGGGCGCGAGCGCGAGGCAAGCTTCCGGTCACTGGGTCTGCTTTGAGGGGCAGCCACCGCGCGCTCTCGCGGGGCCGGATGGCGCGCGTTCGAAAGTGCCACGAAAGGGCCTTCGAAGGCCCTTTCGCGCGGATGCCCGAGGGCGCACCCTGTTGCCGGCCCATGCGGCAGCGCCCCGGCTGGGCCCGGCGTGCGGTTTCCGCGCACCGCATGGCGTGTGGCTCTCGGCCCGGACGGTCGCTTAGTCGCGCATGTCCACCACCACGCGTCCGCGCACCTGCCCCTTAAGGATATCTGCCCCCAGCTTCGGCAAATCCTCCAACCGCGCCGGCTGCACCATCGCCTCCAGCTTTGCCATCGGCAGGTCACGCGCCAGCCGTTCCCAGGCACGGACCCGCGCCTCGCGCGGCTGCATCACCGAATCGATGCCCAGCAGGTTTACCCCGCGCAGCAGGAAGGGAATGACCGTCGCCGGCAGCGCCGCCCCGCCGGCCAGGCCCACCGCGGCGACCGAGGCGCCGTAGCGCATCTGCCCCAGCACGCGCGCCAGCATCGCGCCGCCCACGGCATCGACGCAACCGGCCCATGTTTCGGCTTCCAGCGGGCGTTTCACCGTCTCGGCCAGATCGGCGCGCGGCACGATCCGCGCAGCACCCAGCCCGGTCAGGTAGTCTGCCGTCTCCGGCCGACCGGTGACCGCCGCCACCTCGTAGCCCAGTGCGGCCAGCAGGGCGACAGTGACCGACCCCACGCCGCCCGCGGCGCCTGTTACCAGCACCGGCCCGTTAGCGGGCTTCAGCCCGTGATCCTCCAGCGCCATCACCGCCAGCATCGCGGTCAGCCCGGCGGTACCCACGGCCATTGCTTGCCGCGTGTCCAGCCCGGCGGGCAACGGTACCAGCCAGTCGCCGCGTACCCGCGCCCGCTGGGCATAGCCGCCCCAATGCACCTCGCCCACGCGCCAGCCGGTCAGCACCACCTTGTCGTCAGGGCCATAGCGGGCATCGTCCGACGTCAGCACGGTGCCCGCGAAATCGATCCCCGCCACATGCGGATAGCTGCGCACCAGGCTTCCGCCCTTCGGCGACAGGCACAGCCCGTCCTTGTAGTTGACGGTTGAATAGTCGACTTCGACCGTGACATTGCCCTCGGGCAGGGCGCTGTCGTCCAGGTCCTCGATCGTGGAGTGCGCCAGCCCGTCATCCCCCTGTCGCAGGATCAATGCCTTGAAACCCATCGCAGCCTCCCCTTTGTCGTTTTGCAGCCTGCACGGAACGTAGCCACAGCAGGGACAATGCGCAACGCTGACCCTGGGCGGGGAAAGGCCTTGAAACAAGGCCTTTGCAAGAACCTTGTTTCAAGGTTCTTGGTTGCGCGGCGACGCCATTGGCGATCTGCTGCGGGCATTGCCGGCCTGGGCCAGCCTGCCGGCCAGCGCAATGAACACGGCCCTTTCGCCTGCATCGAGCCCGGCAAGGATGTCATCCTGCAAGGATTCGACTACCGGCTGCACCTGCTGCAGCAGCGCCGTGCCGGCTGGCGACAACGTCAGTTCGCGCGCGCGCCGGTCGCGTCGGCTGACGCGGCGGGCAAGCAGGCCCTTGGCCTCCAGCCGGTCCACCACGCCGCCGATGGTAGCCCGGTCATAGGCGATCAGGCCTGACAGCGTGGCTTGATCGATACCAGGATTGGCCCCCAGCGCCTGCAGGGCGGCAAACTGGACCGGTGTCAGGTCAAACCCCTGCGCCTGCATGTGATCCTGAAAGACCGAAACGGCGATCTGGTTCAACCGCCGGATCAGGTGGCCAGGCATCGCATGGAACGGGGTGATCGGCGTCACGGTCATGACGGCACCATAGTGCGGGGCGCTGACAATTGACAAGCATACAAATCATAAGTATGCATTTCATTTGCAGCCGGAGGAGAAGAGCACCATGAGCCCGCAACTGGGAACGCTGGAAGATCTGCCGCAGGACTATCGCGATGCGCTGGGCGCGGCCGGTGTGGCGCCGCTTTGGCCGGTGATGCGCAATGTCCTGCCCCATGGGCGCCCGCAGCCGCAGACGCAGCCCGGCCACTGGGCATTCCAGGCGTTGCGCCCGCTTCTGCTGCGGGCGGGCGACCTGACGCCGGTTGAAAAGGCGGAACGTCGCGTGCTGGTGCTGTCCGATCCCGGCCGCGGTGTGGGCGCGATGCAGGCTACGTCCTCCATCTACCTGGGCATGCAACTGCTCCTGCCGGGCGAGACCGCGCCGGCGCATGTGCACACACCGTCGGCGGTGCGGGTTATGGTCGAAGGCGCCGGCGCCTATACGGTGGTGGATGGCGAGAAGCTGCCGATGGAGCCTGGCGATCTGGTGCTGACCCCGGGCGGCGAATGGCACGACCACGGCCATGATGGCAGCGAGCCGGTGATCTGGCTGGATGCGCTGGACCTGCCGCTTTACGTATATCTGGAGGGGTCTTACGCCAATGAGGGCCCGTTGCAGGCGCAGCGCAACCGTCCCGATGCCGCGCAGGTGGAATACCGCGCCGCAGGCCTGGTGCCCTCGCGCGCGCGTAGCCGCGCCCGGCGCTACCCGATGATGCGCTACCCCTGGGCGCGGACCGAGGCCGCGCTGCGCGAGATGGCGCGCTATGGCGAGGCCGGCCCGGCCGAGATGGATTACATCAATCCCGAGACGGGCGAGGATATCCTGCCCGCGCTGGGCTTTACCGCCATGATGCTGGCCGCCGGGCAGGGTGACAGCCCGCCGCTTCGGTCCTGTTCGCAGGCGTTCCATGTGGTCAAGGGGCGGGGTCACTCGTTGATCGACGGCAAGCGGGTCGACTGGGGGCCGAAGGATACCTTCACCGCGCCGGTCTTTGCCGGGATAGACCATCATGCGGACGAGGAAAGCTTTCTGATCCGCGTCCATGACCGCCCGCTGCAGGAAAAGCTGGCCTATTACGAGGAGCGTGCCCGATGAGCGCCTATCTGTTCCCCCCCGCCCCGGTGTCCACCGTGGCCGTGCAGGGCGAGACCGCCGCCTATCCGGTGAACCGCATCTTCTGCGTGGGGCGCAACTATGCCGCCCATGCCGCCGAAATGGGGGTCGAGGTCGACCGCGAGGCGCCCTTCTACTTCACCAAGTCGCCGCACGCCGTCATGGCCGCGGGCGGCACGCTGCCCTATCCGCCGGGGACCGAGAACTTCCATTACGAAATGGAACTGGTGGTGGCGCTGGGCGCGCCGGCCTTCAGGGTGAGCGTGGATCAGGCGATGGATGCGGTCTATGCCTATGGCTGCGGGCTGGACATGACCCGGCGCGATCTGCAGTTGAAGGCGCGGGAAAAGCAGCGTCCCTGGGATCTGGGCAAGGATGTCGAGGGCTCGGCCGTGCTGGCGCCGCTGACCAGGGCGGGGGCGGTGGCGCCGCTGGGGGCGCAGCGGATCTGGCTGTCGGTCAATGGCGACGTGAGGCAGGACGCGCATCTGTCAGACCTGATCCATTCGGTGCCGGAAATCATTGCCGACCTGTCAACGTTCTATCACCTGCAGCCGGGCGACATCATCATGACCGGGACGCCGGCCGGTGTGGGGCCGGTGGGGCCGGGCGATGTGATCGAGGGCGGTATCGACGGGTTGCAGCCCATAGCGTTGACCATAGGGGCGCCGGAATGACGGACCGTGAGGCTGGCCGGGTCGTCATCGCAGGGGGTGGCATCGGCGGGCTGGCGGCGGCGATCGGACTGGCAAGGAAGGGCATTGCCTCCATCGTACTGGAACGCGCCCCGGCCTTTGGCGAGATCGGCGCGGGCATCCAGCTGGGCCCGAACGCCTTTCACGCTTTCGATTATCTGGGCGTGGGCGAAAAGGCGCGGCAGATGGCCGTCCATATCGACAATCTGCGCCTGATGGATGCGCTGAGCGGCGAGGAAATCACCCGCATCCCGCTGGGCGACGATTTCCGCGCCCGGATGGGCAACCCCTATGCCGTGGTGCATCGGGGAGAGCTGCATCGGGTTTTCCTGGACGCCTGCGCGGCGCATCCGCTGGTCACGTTGCGCACCCATGCGGCTGTAACGGGGTACGAGCGCGGCAAAGAGCAGGTTGCCGCTGTGCTGGAGGGTGGTGAGCGGGTGGTCGGCAGGGCGCTGATCGGCGCCGACGGGCTGTGGTCGAAAGTGCGTGCGCAGATGCTGGGCGACGGGGCACCGCGGGTTTCGGGGCACACCACCTATCGCAGCGTGATCCCGGTTCAGGATATGCCCGAGGATCTGCGCTGGAACGCCGCCACGCTTTGGGCCGGGCCGAAATGCCATATCGTGCATTACCCGCTGTCGGGCTGGAAGATGTTCAACCTGGTGGTGACCTATCACAACGACGCGCCGGAACCTGTGGCGGGCAAGCCCGTCACCCATGACGAGGTGCGCAAGGGGTTCGAGCATGTCAGCCCGCTGGCGCGCAGCGTGATCGACAAAGGGCAGGACTGGAAACTGTGGGTGCTGTGCGACCGTGATCCGGTGATGGGCTGGACGGACGGGCCGGTGGCACTGCTGGGCGATGCGGCGCACCCCATGCTGCAATACATGGCCCAGGGCGCCTGCATGGCGATGGAGGACGCGGTGGCCCTGGCCGAGGAGATGGGCGCGGGATTCGACGACCCGGCCGCGGCGCTGGAGGCCTATCAGAACCGGCGGCGGCTGCGCACGGCGCGGGTGCAGTTGCAGTCGCGCGCCGTGGGCGAGCATATCTATCACCCCGCCGGTGCCCATGCCGCACTGCGCAATGCGGTGATGCAGGCGCGGGGGCCCGAAGAATGGTACGCGCAGGTGGAATGGCTCTATGGTTCGACCGGGCTGGAGGGGGCGATCTCTTCAGAGACGCGGGCGGCGGAATAGCCCCTGCCCGCCCGGCCGCACGGGTCGTGCCCCACCCACCCGCCCGCACGCCCCGCACGGCCGGGCGGGCAGGGGGCTCAGTCGAGATAGCGGAAGGTGCCGGTGCTGCGTGCCAGTACGCGGCCGGTCTGGTCGCGCAATTCGCCTTCGGAGAAGAAGACCTTGCGCCCGCCGCCGACCTTGCGCCCATCGGCGATGAGGGTGATTTCGGCGTTCGGGTCGGCCGGGGTGGACAGGTAACTGACATTCAGGTTCAGCGTGACCGATTTCCGCGGGCGTGTGGTCTCATCCGTGTAGGTGCCGGCCCATCCCATCGCGCTGTCCAGCATCGCAGCATGGACCCCGCCGTGCGGGATGCCCAGCGGGTTTTCCAGCTCTGGCCGCATTGTCAGTTCCAGCTGGATGAAACCGTCACCCTGTGCCGTGCGGGCAAAGCCGAGAAAGCGTTGAAAGGGTGAATCGGGAAATTTCCCTGCGGGCTGGTCGGTCATGGCGGGCCTGTTCTGGTTTTTCCGCCTGCCACGGTGGCCCCGGCCGGCGGGAATGGCAAGACCCGCGCCGCTACCCTGTCGCTGCGTCGCGCCCGCGCCACCACAGGAAGCCCAGCGCTGCCACCCCGGCAAGCGCCAGGACAGCCACGTCAGGATGCTGCGTCAGGTTGGCCGCAGCGATGCCGAAAAGCCCCCAGCCGGATGCCAGCGCGTAGCCGCCGCCGGGGCGGGCCCGCGCCAGCACCAGCGCCGCAAAGCCGGATGCGAGAAGGATCATCGCCAAAGCCGCCACCCGGCCAGAGCCGATAACGCCGTAACCGGCCAGCACCAGCCCCAGCGACACGAAGCTGGCCGCCGTCAGCCAGCCTGCGAACAGGCCAAGAGGGGCGCGCGCATACCAGAAATCCCGAGCCGGCGCGCGTATCAGGGCCAAGAGCGCCAGCCCCAGCATTGCCCAGATCATCACCGTTGCCGCAATGGGGTTGGCGACCGCCACCCACAGCCACCCTGCGCCCAGCGTCATGGCGCCGATGGCGGGCCAGCGGGCGGCGTTCCAGTCGCGCGCTTCGGCGCGCATCAGCAGGCCATAGCCGCCGAAGATGACCAGCCAGGCGTAGATCAGCCCCCAGATTGCAAAGGCAAAACCGGCGGGCTGCACGGGTGGCCGAGCTTCGCCATAGGGCATCTGGGTGATGTCATACCCCCTGAAATCCGGCGCAGCGTAGGAAAAGCCGACAAAACCCACCGCTGCGGCAAGTGTCAGGATGGCACGCATACGGGCGCCGTCACGGCGCGGAGAGGCGGCATTGGTGTCAGTCATGGGGTGCCAGGCGGATCAGGGGCGCGTTCTCGCCATCCGCGATGACGTAGATGAACCCGTCATCGGGCCCGATCGCCACATCGCGGATACGCCAGTCACGACCGTCGAGCAGCCGCGCGGCGGGTTCGACGCTTTCCGCATCCACTGAAAACAGGCCCAGATAGCGGTGGAACAGATTGCCGATAAGCAGATGGCCCTGCCATTCGGGGAAAGCATCGCCGTTGTAGAAGGCCATGCCCGACGGCGGGAAATGGTCGGTCCGGCCCGGCGGCCAGTAAAACACCGGGGCGACGAAGCCATCGCCCTCTTGGTGCGGTTCGGCAAAGGGCTGGCCGGTGCGGTAATCGACCCCGAAGGCGGCGAGCGGCCAGCCGAAATTGCCGCCGCGGGTGGTGATGTTGATCTCGTCGCCGCCGGCCTCGCCATGTTCGGCCAGCCAGACGGCGCCGGTTTCGGGATGCGTGGCCATGGCCTGGATGTTGCGGTGGCCGTAGGACCAGATCGCCTGGGCCGCGCCATCCTGGCCGACGAAGGGGTTGTCATCGGGGATTTCGCCGTCCAGCGTCAGGCGGATCACGGCGCCGTTCTCGGTGCTCAGGTCCTGTGCGATGTGATCCGGGCCGAAATCCTTTTCGTTGCGGTCTCCGAACCCGGCAAACAGGTGGCCGTCGGCAAAGGCGATGCGCGCGCCGTAATGGGCTGGGGCGCCCATGAAGGGGTTGACGACATGCAGCACCTCCAGATCGGTCAGCGCGCCGGCTTCGCGGTCCAGCCGGGCGCGGCCGACATGGGTGCTGCTGCCGCCCTCGCCCTGCCCGGCCCAGGTCATGTAAAGCCAGCCATCCCGCGCGAAATCCGGCCCGGGTTCGATATCCAGCAGCCCGCCCTGCCCGCGGGTGTCGACCTCTGGCGCGCCGTCGATGGGGGTGGTCGTGCCGTCTTCCAGCGAATGGATCATCAAGGCACCGCTGCGCGAAGTCATGATGATGTCGGATGTGCCGGGCAGGAAGGACAGCGCCCAGGGTCTGTCCAACCCCTCTGCCAGGATTTCGACGCGGTAGTCCTGCGCCAAGGTCGTGCCCGCCGTTACAGCGGCGAGGGCGGTGCCGAGAAGAAGGCCACGGTACTGCATCTCTGATCCCCCTTTTGTATCGTCCTCAAGGTTAACTTAGGGGCCTGTCGCGCGGTTCCCAAGTGCATGCGCACACGATGGTGTCAGCCGGCGCTGATGGCGGGGCGTCAGCACGCGAAAGGGGCCAACCGCGCGGCTGGCCCCCTTTTCATGGCGTTTGTCGCTGATGGTCGTGGCGGCTGGCCAGACGGCGGTCAGACCACCCGCTCGACCATCTTCTTCTTGATCTCCGCAATCGCCTTGGCCGGGTTCAGCCCTTTCGGGCAGGTCTTGGCGCAGTTCATGATGGTGTGGCAACGGTACAGCTTGAACGGGTCATGCAGGTCGTCCAGTCGTTCGCCCGTCGCCTCGTCCCGCGAATCGATGATCCAGCGATAGGCGTGCAGCAGCGCGGCCGGCCCCAGATAGCGGTCGCCGTTCCACCAGTAACTGGGGCAGGCGGTCGAGCAGCAGGCGCACATCACGCATTCGTAGAGGCCGTCCAGCTTTTCCCGGTCCTCGATGGACTGTTTCCACTCTTTGGCCGGGGTGTTCGACTTCGTTTCCAGCCAGGGCATGATGCTGGCGTGCTGGGCATAGAAATGCGTCAGGTCCGGCACCAGATCCTTGACCACGGGCATGTGTGGCAGCGGGTAGATACGGACATCGCCCTGCACCTCGTCCATGCCGAAGATGCAGGCCAGCTTGTTGCCGCCGTCGATATTCATCGCGCAGGACCCGCAGATCCCCTCGCGGCAAGAGCGACGGAAGGTCAGGGTGGGGTCGATCTCGTTCTTGATCTTGATCAGCGCGTCCAGAACCATTGGCCCGCAATCGTCCATATCGACGAAATAGGTGTCCACGCGTGGGTTCTGCCCGTCATCGGGGTCCCAGCGGTAGATGCGGAAGGTGC
Organism: Paracoccaceae bacterium; assembly: GCA_007117005.1. GTDB lineage: Bacteria > Pseudomonadota > Alphaproteobacteria > Rhodobacterales > Rhodobacteraceae > Pararhodobacter. The sequence goes on along the minus strand of SKHK01000120.1, from coordinate 3,046 downwards.
GCAGGTTTTTGGCACCCTCCGGCTTTGGCCATGTCTTGCCGACGCGGATCTGGCTGTTCTTCGGAAGGGTCAGTTGGACCATGTTCGCCTCGCTTATCGCAGGAAGGGGGCAAGCCCGGTTGTGGTCAGGCAGCGAAGGGTCGCCGGGCGCGTTGCAATCTCGATGACCAGGGCCGCCGTGTCCGGGTCAGGGGCCGGGCGGGCAGCATCAAGCGCCAGGCGCGTCAGTTCGCGGCCGGTTGCGTTATCGATGATGCAGTCGGTGGCGGGCTCCAGCGGCACGCCGGGGAACTGTTCGGCCAGAACCGGACGGATCGTCGCCCGGGCGGCGTCGCGTGCCAGCCGGTCCTGCACCGGGGCGCAGGCGGCCAGGGCCGCCAACGCAAGGGGCGCTGCGCCGCGCATCATGCGCAGGGCGCGGCCAGGCGGGGGGCGCCGGCCATCAATAGACCCGCGCCTTGGGCGCGATCTTTTTAGGGTCTATTCCGCCGTCTTCCAGCGTGGTCAGCGGATCGGTCACCACCGGACGGTAATCAAGCTGCACGCGGTTGCCGGTGACAAAGGCCAGCGTATGCTTGCGCCAGGTCTTGTCGTCGCGCTCGGGGAAATCCTCATGCGCGTGGGCGCCGCGGCTTTCCTTGCGCGCCTCGGCCGAGACGATGGTGGTCAGGGCGTTGGGCATCAGGTTCTGCAGCTCCAGCGTTTCCATCAGGTCGGTGTTCCAGATCAGCGAGCGGTCGGTGACCTGGATATCGTCCAGCTTGGCGGCGACGTCGGCCATCTTGGCGCAGCCCTCGGCCAGGGTCTTTTCGGTGCGGAAGACGGCGGCATCCTCCTGCATGGTCTTCTGCATCTCCAGCCGCAGGGCCGCCGTGGGCACCGCGCCGCCGGCGTGGCGTGTCTGGTCAAAGCGTGCGACCGCGGCATCGACCGATGCCCTGGGCGCCACTGGCACCGGCGCATCGGCATCGACGATCTGGCCCGCGCGGATCGCCGCGGCGCGGCCGAAGACCACCAGGTCGATCAGCGAGTTCGAGCCAAGCCGGTTCGCCCCGTGCACCGAGGCGCAAGCGGCCTCGCCCACCGCCATCAGGCCGGGCGCGGTGCGCGTGGGGTTCTCGGCATCGGCATTCAGCACCTCGCCCCAGTAATTGGTGGGGATGCCGCCCATGTTGTAATGTACCGTCGGCAGCACCGGGATCGGCTCCTTGGTGACATCCACCCCGGCAAAGACCCGCGCTGATTCCGAAATGCCGGGCAGGCGCAGTTGCAGCGCCTCTTTCGGCAGGTGGTTCAGGTGCAGGTGGATGTGGTCCTTGTTCGGCCCCACGCCGCGCCCTTCGCGGATCTCCATGGTCATGCAGCGGCTGACCACGTCGCGGCTGGCCAGATCCTTGTAGGTCGGCGCGTAACGCTCCATGAAGCGCTCGCCCTCGGAGTTGGTCAGATAGCCGCCCTCGCCGCGCGCTCCCTCGGTGATCAGGCAGCCGGCGCCATAGATGCCGGTGGGGTGAAACTGCACGAATTCCATGTCCTGCAGCGGCAGGCCGGCCCGGGCCATCATGCCGTTGCCATCGCCCGTGCAGGTATGCGCCGAGGTGGCGCTGAAATAGGCCCGGCCATAGCCGCCGGTGGCCAGCACCACCATCTTGGCGTTGAACTGGTGCAGCGTGCCGTCATCCAGTTTCCAGGCCAGCACGCCCTGGCACCGCCCGTCATCGGTCATCAGAAGGTCGATGGCAAAATATTCGATGTAGAACTCTGCCTTCTGCTTCAGCGACTGGCCGTAAAGCGTGTGCAGCATGGCGTGGCCGGTCCGGTCGGCCGCCGCGCAGGTGCGCTGCACCGGGGGGCCTTCGCCGAATTCGGTGGTATGACCGCCAAAGGGGCGCTGGTAGATCGTGCCCTCTTCGGTCCGGCTGAAGGGCACGCCGTAATGTTCCAGCTCATAGACCGCCTTGGGCGCCTCGCGCGCCAGATATTCCATGGCGTCCGTGTCGCCCAGCCAGTCCGACCCCTTCACGGTGTCATACATGTGCCACTGCCAGTGATCCGGCCCCATGTTCGACAGGCTGGCGGCGATACCCCCCTGCGCGGCGACGGTGTGGGAACGGGTGGGGAAGACCTTGGTCACGCAGGCCGTCTTCAGCCCCTGTTCGGCCATGCCCAGCGTCGCGCGCAGCCCCGCGCCGCCGGCACCGACCACCACAACGTCAAAGGAATGCTGTTCAATTTCGTAGGAAGCCATGTGTTGTCAGTCCTCAGGCGCGAAACAGGATGGTGGCGACGGCCAGCGTGCCGGCCACGGCAAGGGCGCCGCAGATGAAGGTGTTGAGCATCAGAAGAGCGATGCGCGTGGGTTTGTGCGGGACATAATCCTCGATCACCACCTGCGCGCCCTGGGCCAGGTGCCAGAAACCCACCAGAAAGAACAGCACCGCCACCAGCGCGTGAAAGAAATTGGTGTAGGTCAGGTAAAGCGCTTCGTACCCGCCGCCCACCGCGCGGCCGAAGGGGAACACGAAAAGCAGCGTCAGCGGCACCAGCGCCACCGAGGATATGCGCTGCATCCACCAGTGGTGCGCGCCATCGCCCGCCGCGCCCAGGCCCTGAACGCGGGCCAGATCGGTCTTGTAGGCCATGTTGTCCTTCCTCACACGATGATCAGCGTCAGCACGGTTAGCACGGTCAGCACCACAGCCGCGCCGATGACGATGTAGTTCGCCCGCTGCGTCGCCTCCAGGTCGAAATTCCGGCCCATGTCCCAGACCAGATGCCGCAGCCCGTTGCAGAAGTGATACCACAAGGCCAGCAATGAGGCGGTCATGATCAGGATGCCCAGCACGGATGACAGGAACCAGTCTGCCGTGGCAAACGCCTGCGGCGACCAGGCGCCGGCCACGAACCACCAGACCAGCAGCACGGCGCCTGGCACCATGCCCAGCCCGGTGATGCGGTGCAGGATCGACAGTCGCGCGGTCAGCGGCAGCCGATAGACGGTAAGATGAGGAGAAAGCGGCCGGTTGCCCCGGTTCACGTCAGCCAT
>SKHK01000130.1 GCA_007117005.1 Paracoccaceae bacterium | reverse complement strand
TCCGGCGCGCGGCCCAAAGGCGGCCGGCCCGAAGGGGGCTGGTTCCAAGGGGGCGGGTTCGAAACGCGCTGGCCCGCAGGCTGGCGGTTTCAAGAACGCGGGCGCGAAAGGGCCTGGCCCCAGGGGCCCGCGCCCCGGCCGCGCCGGCGGAGACCAGCCGCCCCGGCGCGGAAAGCCCTGAGCCGGCAAACCCTGAGCGGCGGTGCACCGCGCAGGTCGGGGGCTTAGCCCTGCCGCTCGGCCTCGCCGCCGGTGACGAATTCGCGCATGAGCGGGTCGTGCGGGTCCAGCGCCGCGTCCCGGCTGCCCTGCCAGTGGATCACACCGTCGCGCAGCATCGCCACCCGGTCGGCGACATCGCGTAGGGTGCGCATGTCATGCGTGATGGTCAGCGCGGTCGCGCCCATCTCGGTCACCACCGCGCGGATCAGCCGGTTGATGCGCCCCGCCGTCACCGGGTCCAGCCCGGTGGTGGGTTCGTCGAAAAACAGCACCGGCGGATCACCCGCGATCGCCCGCGCCAGCCCCACGCGCTTTTGCATCCCGCCCGACAGCGCGGCGGGATAAAGGTCAGCGACATCCGCCCCCAGCCCCACGCGGGCAAGTTTTTCCACTGCCAGATCGCGCGCCGCGGCCCGCGCCATCCGCTGGCGCCCGCGCAGCATGCGAAAGGCCACGTTCTGCCACACTGGCAGCGAATCGAACAGCGCCGAGCCCTGAAACAGCATGCCGACATGGCGCGCCAGATCCTGCGGGCGCGGCTGGTGCAGCCCGGCGATGGTGACCTGCCCGCCGTCCGGCGGCTCCAGCCCCAGCAGGCATTTCAGCAGCACCGACTTGCCGGTGCCGGACCCGCCGATCACCACCAGGCTTTCGCCGCGCGCCACCTGCAGGCTGACCCCGCGCAGCACGGCGTTGGGCCCGAAGCTCTTGGTCAGGTCCGCAGCCGCGATCATGCCGAAAAGAAGGCTTCGGTCAGCAGGTAGTTCGCCGCCAGGATCATCACCGAGGCCATGACCACCGCCGCCTTCGTGGCCCCGCCCACACCCTGCGCCCCGCCGCGCGCCTGCAGCCCCTGATAGCAGCCCGCCAGCGCCACCAGCGCCCCGAAGACCGCGCCCTTGATCAGGCCCGAGGCCATGTCCCGGAACTCCAGATAGTCCATCGTGTTGCGCAGATAGGTCGGCCCGTCGAAACCCAGCCGCGTCACGCCCACGCCATAGCCGCCCAGAATGCCCAGCGCCATGCCCGTGGCCACCAGCACCGGCATGGCGATCACCGCGGCCAGCACGCGCGGCACAGCCAGGAACTGCACCGGGTCCATGGCCTGCATGCGCAGTGCGTCGATCTGTTCGGAGACCTTCATCGTGCCGATTTCGGCGGCGATGGAGGAAGCCACCCGCGCCGCCACCATCAACCCGCCCAGCACCGGGCCCAGTTCGCGCACCATGCCGATGGCGGTGATCGAGGGCACGGCGAATTCGGCATTGAACCGGGCCGAACCCGCGTGGATCTGAAGGGCCAGTGCCGCGCCGGTGAAAAGCGCCGTCAGTGCCACCACCGGCAGCGACATCCAGCCGATGACGATCAGTTGCGCGCCCAGCTCGCGCCCCTGAAAGGACGGGCGCAGGGCCAGCAGCACCTGCCCCGTGAAGCCCGCAAACCGCCCGGTCATGCCCAGCAGCGCCGCCGCCCCGCGCCCGGTCGCGCCGAAGGCGGCGGCGCCGGTCCGCAGGGCGTGATGCATGATCATGCAGCCCCGCCGGTATAGCGGCGGTGGTAGCGGGCGCCGAGGCTGGTCAGGATCTCATACCCGATGGTGCCCGCCGCCGTGGCCAGCGTGTCGATGCCCTGATGGGAGCCCAGGATGCTCAGCGCCTCGGGCACCGCGTCCAGATGGGTGACATCGACCGTGATCAGGTCCATCGAGACGCGCCCGGCGATGGGGCAGGGGGTGTCCCCGGCCCAAAGCGTCGCGCGGCCGGAAAGCGCGCGGATCAGCCCGTCGGCATAACCGGCAGAGACAGTGGCGATGCGCGCCGGCGCCTTGGCCTGCCAGGCACGGCCATAGCCCACCGCCTCGCCCGGTTGCACCTGCCGGGTCTGGATCACCGGCAGGTCCAGCCGCACCACCGGCCGGGCGCCGGTATGGGGGGCGCCTCCGTAAAGGCCGATGCCCGGGCGCGTCAGGTCGAAATGCCAGTCCCGGCCCAGCAGGACACCGCCCGTCGCAGCCAGCGAGCGCGGCACGCTCACCCCCTCGGTCATCGCGCGAAAGCTGTCCAGCTGTTGGCGGTTCATCGGGTCCGCAGGATCGTCCGAACAGGCCAGATGCGACATGATCAGCGCGGGGCCGGCGGCCAGCGCGGCCTCGCGCAGCCCGGCCCATTCATCGACCTCCATCCCCAGCCGGTTCATGCCGCTGTCCAGCTGGATGCCGAAAGGGTGGTCCGGCAGCGCCTGCCGGTGACGGGCGAATTGCGCGGGGCTGTTCAGCAGCGGAGTCAGTGCATGATCCCGGATCAGGTCGGTATCGCCGTCCATATGCCCGCCATAGACGAAGATCGGCAGCCCCGGGCTCAGTGCGCGGCGCAGGGGCGCGCCCTCCTGCGCCTGGGCCACGAAGAAATGCCGCACCCCGGCGCGCGCCAGGGCCGGGGCCAGGCGCGTGGAGTCCAGGCCATAGGCATCGGCCTTGACCGTGGCGCCGGTCGCGCCGTGGCTGCGCGCGGCAAGGCTGCGCCAATTGGCCACCGCCGCGTCGATATCGATGATCAGGGTTCCTGCCGTCATGCCTGTCGCTTTGGCCTCTGGGGCAGGGGCAAGTCAACCCGCATGCCGCCCGTGTCGCCCGCAAAGCGCGCCCGCGCTGGCCCGCCTGTCCGGCAAGAGCTTGCCCCGGCCATGCCCCATTGGCGCCGGAATTGGCGGGCAGGCTGACCGTCTGATGGCATGGTGTGGGGGGCTGTGCCGCGTCATTTGCGTCAGACACAGAAAGTGAACCGCCCATGAGTGAGATCGACACCGACCAGCCCGCCCAGCCGCGCAAACCGCGCCGCCCCGTGATGCGGCCGCGAAGGGTCCGGGACACGCAGCCCGTGCAGGGTGCCGTGGCGGCGCATCGCCAGACCGGCGCGGCCGGCACCGTGCGCTTTGCCGATTGGGCGATGATCTAGGCCCAGGGGCGCCCGCCCTTACGACGGCGGCACCGCCTCGCGCGGGGCCGGGCCGCATTCGATGCGCAGCTCGTCAGCGAACTCGGCGCCCATGGCGGGAAAATTCGCCTCGATATCCTGGCCACCGGCCAGCAATTCGTCCAGCGCGGCCTGCAATTCGGTCTGGGCGCGCGACAGGTCGGGGCCGAAAAGGCGGCTGCGGCAGTCGCTGCGGCCCTCGAAACTTGCATGGGCGGCGATGGTATAGGCGATCCAGTATTCGGGGTCATAGACCTTGATGGACAGCGGCTCTGCGGCCGTCGGGTCGACCGGCTGCAGCACCCGGCGCCAGTGCTGCGATACGATCGCACCGTCCTCCAGCCAGGCACGGCCCTCCTCGGCGCCCCCAAGGGCGATTTCGGTGCCGGCCTGGCGGGGCCAGAGATCGCCATTATAGCCCTCGACCCAATTGGTGTCGAAGCCGGAAAGGGTGGCCGCGTCGTCGTCGTCCAGGGTTTCGGCTGCCGGGTTCAGGCCCAGATCAGCCAGGATCAGCATCGAGGTCAGGGCGTCGTAGCGCCATTCGACACCGATGGCGGTCAGCGCGCCGGCATCGTCGAAACGCAGGGTCAGGCGGGCATCGACGAATTCATGCGGATGGGCGGCGGCCGGCAACGGCGACAAGGCCAGCAGCAGGGCAAACGATAGCGTGACCCGGCGCGCGGCGGCCCGGCGGGAAAGGAAGGGAAGGGCGGTTGCGACAGACATGCTGCCCTGATCTAGACACCGGCCCGTCACGACGCAAGAACAGCCCCGGAAAGCGTGACCCAAATCCCTTGAAAAAAGGGATTTGCAAGGGTCTTGTTTCAAGACCCTTGGTCCCGCCTCCACCTGCCGCGCCTCATGACTTCCGGGCCAGCGGGTGATGCGCCATGACCAGCGCCCGCAGCCGGGCGTCCAGCACATGGGTGTAGATCTCGGTCGAGGACAGGTCGGCATGGCCCAGCAGTGTCTGGATGACCCGCAGATCGGCGCCCCCGGCCAGAAGATGTGTGGCGAAGGCATGGCGCAGCACATGCGGGCTGACCCGCGCCGGGTCCAGCCCGGCGCGCAGCGCCACTTCCTTGACCAGCGCGTGGAACCGCTCGCGCGCCATCGGCCGGGCGCCGCCGCGCGCGGGGAACAGATGGCGCGAGGGCGCCTGTCCGCGCGCCTGCGCCGCCGCCTCGGCCCGGTCGCGATGCGCCAGCCATACCGCCACCGCCGCCCGCGCCGGGTCCGACAGCGGCACCATCCGGTCCTTGCCGCCCTTGCCGCGCACCATCAGCATCTCTGGCGCGCCGCGCAGCGCGGCATGGGGCAGGCCGACCAGTTCGCTGACCCGCAGGCCCGTGGCGTAGAGCAGTTCGAACAGGCAGGCGTTGCGCGCCCGGCTCGCCGCATCGCGCCCGTGCTGGCGCGCGGCGTCCAGCAGGCGCGTCACCTCCGCCTCGCTCAGCGTGCCGGGCAGGCGCGCCGCGCGCCCCGGTCCGTCGATGCGCAGCGTCGGGTTGTCCGCCCGCCACCCTTCGTCATGGGCGAAGCGGAAGAACTGCTTGAGCGCAGAGAGCCGCCGCGCCCGCGTCGCGCGCGCCATGCCCTCGGCCTCCAGCGCGATCAGATAGCCCTCGACCTGCGCCCGGTCAGCCGTGGTCAGATCGGCCCCGTGCCCCGCCAGCCAGTCCGCCGCGTTGCGCAGATCCCGCCCGTAGGCCAGCAGGGTGTTGCGTGCCGCGCCCTGTTCGGCGGCGATGGCGTCCAGAAAAGCGGAAATGGCGCGGTGGTCATCCGAGCCTGCCGCCCCCGCTTCGGCACCGCCAACTTGTGCCGCCGCGTCGCTGGCCCTGCGCGCCATGACCGGCTAGCCCCGCCGATCCAGCAGCAGCGCCTGCAGGGCCGCCGTCCGCGCGCTTTCCTCCAGGCCCAGATGCCGCATCAGCACCAGCGCCTGACCCAGCGCGTTGGGGTCGATCACCCCGCCCAGCCGCGCCAGCGCGATCAACAGCCCCGCCCCGGCGCGCCCCGCCTCGACCTGATCGGCCAATGCTTGCGGCAGGGGCGGCAGCGGCGTGGCCAGAGCCTCGGCCACGCTTTCCTGCAAGGCGCCCCGGGCCAGCGACGCGGCATCGCCGCTCTCTGACCCCAACACCACCGCCGCCAGAAACCGATCGGCGGCCCCCGCTGCCGCAGCCAGCCGCCGGGCCGCCCGCGCCGGGTCGCTATCCAGAAGGCCGATCCGCGCGGCCAGCAGCGCCGCCTCGCCCCCCAGCGGCGCGTCCAGAAGGGAGGCGGCATAGAGGCTGGCAAAGGCGACCTCCAGTTCGGCATCGACGATCAGCGGCCAGACCCGCTGCAAGGCAGGCGCCACCGCCGAGGCCGATCCGTCATCGAGCGCCGCCTCTAGGCGCTGCACCGCGCGCACCCGTTCCCAGATCCCGCCCGAGGCCGCGGCATTGCGTTCGGTATACAACCCCAGCAACCGGTTCGGCGGCAGCGCCCCGCTGCGCACCAGCCGCTCGGCGGCTTCCAGCTGTGCCCGCCAGCCGATGGTGCCGCGCAGATCGGCATGGGCAAAGGCCACCGGCAGCCCATGCGCCGCGACCGGCGCGCCCGTCGCCTCCAGTATCCGCCAGGCCAGCGGGCTCAGGTTCTGGGGCTGCACGTAGTCCTCGCGCAGGAAGTCCGGCAATGTTTCGGCATGCATCAGGTCATCGGCGTCCAGAAAATGCGCCAGCAGGTCCCGGTAGGGCTGGCGCAATGTGCCGCTCTCGGTCAGGCGCGCATGCAGCCGCTCGGCCTCGTCCCAGCGGCCGTCGCGCGCCAGACAGAAGATCCGCGGCGCAGCGGGGCTGCCGGCCGCGTCGGCGGCCAGCACCCGCAGACATTCGCGGCCCTCTTCGCCCAGAAGAAGGGCGATGTCGAAGGCGCGGGCGCGCAGGGCCAGGTCATCGCTGTCCAGCGTATCCAGCAGGGCAGCAGCCTGATCCAGTGCGCCGAAACCGATCAGCGCATCGATGCGGGCGGTGACGAAGCTGATCGCTGCATCCTGCGCGCCGCCGTCGGGTATTTCCGTTTCCCCTGTGCCCCCTGTGCCCCCGGTGGCCCCTGCGCGGTTGACCGGCGGCGGGTCGAATTCGGCCAGCAGCAAACCCAGGGCCAGGCCGCGCAGCACCGGCAGGGTGTCCGAGGGCAGTGCACGGACAAGCGCGGCCAGCTCAGTGGCCGGTGTCTGGCCCCAGAGGTCGGCCGGAAGGCCCAGCCGTGCGGCGGGAAAGAGGCCCACCGCCCCGGCGCTGGGTGCGTCAATGGGCTGCATGGTGATGCGGTCCCGCTCCCACAGGCCGGGCTCTGCCGGGCTGACCGGATGGCCTGCATCCCCGGCCCCGGCACCGCTTTCCTGCGGCAGTCCGGCCGACGGGCGCAGTGTCTCTTCCAGCCAGTCGATCGCCGAGAGCGGCGCCTGCGCCCGGGCCTGCCCGCCTGCCAGCGCCGCCGACACAGCCAGCGTCAGGGCAAAAGTCATGCACAGCGCCGCAAACGGCCGCGGGGCGGGCCTGCGCGACCGGTTCCGCCCCTTGCAAGCGCGGTTACCGGCCCCTTTACAGCCCCTGTATCGCCCAGCATGCGCAGGGCTGTTAAGTGGCCGTTCAGGACGCATCGAGGTCAATCGGCAGGCTGCGCGGCGCGGGCTCGACCGACAGATCGCCGAAATAGGCGAACGCCAGCAAACCGATCGCACCCAGCACCAGCAGCACCAGAACCAGCCTGAACAGATAGCCGAAGAACCCCGGGCGGTCGTCATCATAGGCCATGTGTTTCCTGCCTGTCTCGCATGCGTTGTCTTCCGTCTGCCCAGCCGCCTGACCAGCCGCTTGGCCCTTATGCCGGCAATCAGGCCTCGCCAAAAGGTCGCAAGCGCCTTGCCGGGGCGCCAGGGCCGCGGGCTCGCCCGGGTGGCGGGTCGAATATATATGGTATTCGTGCCGATAACACGTCATTCAGGCCGGGTCAGGGGGTTTTTCCGGGCGCCGGCGTCAAATCGCCCGCTGGCGAAGGGCTGACAGCGGTCTGGCCGGGCCGGTAGCGGGGCGACAGGGCGGGAAAAGGGCATGACGGGCAGGACGGTTTTGCACAAGTCAGTGGTGCTGATCGGCATGATGGGCGCCGGCAAGACCGCCGTGGGCCGCGAGATCGCGCGGCAACTGGACCTGTCCTTTACCGATTCCGATGTCGAGATCGAAGCCGCTGCCAACCAGACCATCGCCGAGATATTCGCCCGCGACGGCGAGGCCTTCTTTCGCCAGAAGGAGGCACAGGTCATCGCACGGCTGCTGGACGGGCCGCCGGGGGTGCTGTCGGTGGGCGGCGGAGCGTTTCTGGCCGCGGAAACCCGCGCGCTGATCGCGCAAAGCGGGGTCTCGGTCTGGCTGAATGTGCCGTTGGCGCTGCTTTGGGCGCGGGTACGGCGCAAGACCACGCGCCCGCTGCTGCGCACTGCCGATCCGCGCGCCACGCTGGAGCGCATGCTGGCCGAGCGCGCGCCGGTCTATGCGCTGGCCGATCTGTGCGTCGAGGTCCGGCCGGGCGACGCGGTAGAGGCGACCGCGGAGCGGGTGATTTCGGTGCTGGCGGGCGTGCCGGGTCTGATGGAAGGGGCACCGCGACAGGCGGATGGCGATGGGTGAGGCGGATGCGATGACGGATGTCGAGCGGGTGCGCGTGGCGCTGGGGGCGCGCAGCTATGATGTGCTGGTGGGCGAGGGCTTGCTGCGCCGCGCCGGGCAGGCGATTGCGCCGCTTCTGTCGCGCCCGCGCGTGGCGGTGCTGACCGAGGAACGGGTCGCCGCGTTGCATCTGGAGAGCTTGCGCGCGGGGCTGGCGGGCGAAGGGATCACCATGTCGGCGCTGGCCCTGCCGCCGGGCGAGGCGACCAAGGGCTGGGCCGGGCTGGAACGCGCGGTGGAATGGTTGATCAGTGAGCGGGTCGAACGCGGCGACATGGTGCTGGCGCTGGGCGGCGGCGTGATCGGCGATCTGGCGGGCTTTGCCGCGGCGGTGCTGCGCCGGGGGGTGCGCTTCGTGCAGGTGCCGACCAGCCTGCTGGCGCAGGTGGACAGTTCGGTGGGCGGCAAGACCGGGATCAACAGCCCCCAGGGCAAGAACTTGATCGGCGCCTTTCATCAGCCCAGCCTGGTGCTGGCCGATATCGGGCTGCTGGACAGCCTGCCGGCGCGGGATTTCCTGGCTGGTTATGGCGAGGTGGTGAAATACGGGCTCTTGGGCGATGCCGGGTTTTTCACTTGGCTGGAGGCCAATGGCCCGGCGCTGGCCGCGGGCGACCGGGGTTTGCGGGCGCAGGCGGTGCGGCATTCGGTGGCGATGAAGGCCGCGATCGTGGCGCGTGATGAGACCGAGGCCGGCGAGCGCGCGCTTCTGAACCTGGGCCATACCTTTGGCCACGCGCTGGAGGCCGCGACGGGTTATTCCGACCGGCTGCTGCATGGCGAGGCGGTAGGGCTGGGTTGCGTGCTGGCGTTTCAGTTGTCCGCGCGGCTGGGGCTGTGCCCGCAGGAGGCGCCGGGCCGGGTGGCGGCGCATCTGGCGGCGTTGGGGCTGCCGTATCGGCTGGGCCAGGTGCCGGGGGGGCTGCCGGGGGCGGAGGCGCTGATCGGTCTGATGGCGCAAGACAAGAAGGTGGTGGCGGGGCGGATGCGTTTCGTGCTGGCGAAGGATATCGGGCAGGCTTTCCTCAGCGAGGATGTGCCGGGGGATGTGTTGCGCGCGGTACGGGAGGAGGCCCTGGAAGGGTGAGCGGGGCCCGATAAGCAGGGTGGGGGGGGCGCTGCCCCCCTCTTGGCCTGCGGCCAATTCACCCCCAGGGATATTTTTGGAGCAAAGAGAGGGCAGGCGGTTTTCTGCCGCGGCTGCCGCTCAGAACAGGAAGGAGGCGCCGCTGTCGGCGCCGGCGGCGCGGCGGCGCAGCTGCGCGAAAAGGTCACGGCCACAGCCGGCGTCGTTGGCAGACAGATCCGGCGTGGCGGGGGCGCGGGCGGCAAGGTCGGTGCCGGGGGTGTCCAGCCGGCCGGCGGGGGCATCGAGGCGGACCGTGTCACCGTCGCGCAGGCGGGCGAGGGGGCCGCCCGCCGCGGCCTCGGGCGTGACATGGATCGCCGATGGAACCTTGCCCGAGGCGCCGGACATACGCCCGTCTGTGACCAGCGCCACGCGGTGGCCACGGTCCTGCAGCACCGCCAGCAGCGGCGTCAGCGTGTGCAGTTCCGGCATGCCATTGGCCTGCGGGCCCTGAAAGCGCACCACCACTACGCAGTCGGTATTCAGCGCGCCGGCGCGGAAGGCGTCCTTGACCGCGTCCTGGCTGTCGAAGATGCGGGCCGGGGCCTCGACCACCTGGCGTTCGGGCGCGACGGCCGAGGTCTTGATCACCCCCTCACCCAGATCGCCGGACAGCCGGCGCAGGCCCCCGGTGGGCTGGAACGGATCGACGACCGGGCGCAGAATGCGGTCGTTCAGGCTGACCCGCCGCCCGCCGTCATGGG
>SKHK01000034.1 GCA_007117005.1 Paracoccaceae bacterium | reverse complement strand
TTTGGAGACATAGGTCAGCTGGAAACTCTCGAAGATCGGCCAGATGTCCAGAAGCGCATCAATGGCCTCCGGGCTGGGGTCGATAGGCACACCATCGGCATCCCCGATGCCTTCCCAATCGAGCACGGCCCGCCGTGCGAGGGCTTTGGCGAATGCCATGGCGCGGGTCTCGTCCGTGGCCTCGTCCGGCACGGCCTCGACCTCCGGATCGGCGCGGGTGGCGACCATCAGAGCGGTGGTCAGGGGGCGCAGCTGCACGCGTACGCCGGGGGCGAGGTCATGCCAGCGAGGGGCATTGGTCAGATCGAGGGTCAGCATCAATAAGCCTCCATGGCGTTGATCAGGGTGGCGGTGCACATTCGCCCGACAGTCGCATCCCGCGCCGCCTGCCAGTCGAATGTCGCCTGCACCCCCTGTGGTCCGGCGATCTCAATGCGCGGGCGGGGCAGGTAGACCGCGTGCACCGTGAAGGTGAAGCTCTCGCCCGAAGGCAGGACATAGGCGAATTCCATCGCGCAGGGATCGCCATTGATCGCTTGTGTGACCAGCGTCTGATCGGCGAAGCGCACCTCGATCCGCCCCGTCAGCGCGGCGATGCTGGGGTCAGCGCCATCGATGCGGCCGTCAGCACGAATCGTCTCGATCCGGTCGAGATTGTTGGCATAGGTGATCTCGGCCGAGACGACATTGCCCAGATCGACGCCGTTGCGCTTGATGGACCCGTTGAAATGGCCGAAGCGCTGCAGATCGAGGGTCGTAGGCGTGCCTGCGCTGGTGGCGGCACCGACAGTTTCTCCTTGCGCCACCAGCCGCGCCGTCGCGGTCAGCAGCCCAGAGCGCTGCATCTGCCATGACAGCTGATCCAGGACGCAGCCCGAATACATCGCATAGCGCGGGACCTCGGGCATGCCGGTCTCGATCGACATCGAGGGCAGCGCCCATGCGCCGGACTGGAATTGGTGGCTGTAGGGTGCGGATGCCCCCGTTGTCGTCGGGTTGCCAAACGCGGCCTTCAGCCAGAAGCCGAAGGCCTCCGCGTCGATCGGCACGACCACATCGCCATCCGAGGTCACCGCATCCTTGATCGGCGGCAGTGGATCACGGCCATAGCCCAGCAACTCGCTGTTCAGAAGCGGCTGCTCGGCCCCCAGCGTCGCGCTGGCAAAGGGCATGCGCGTGTAGCCGCTCGCGGGCGGCGTGCCATATGTCGTCTCGAACGCCAGCGCCATCTGCGCCCGCGCGCCTTGCGCTCGTGCCATGGTGTGTCTCCTCGGAAATTTGGAATGGGGTCAGGCCAACGGGTCGGCGGTGGTGTAGTGCAGGATCACCGGGATCACCGCCGCCTTCAGGCTCGCTGCGCCTTCGACCGGCAAGTCCACAGGCCGCGGTGCTTCCGCCTCGACCCAGTCGCAGAGCCCGCCCAGCGTCCGGTCGGCGGAGATGGCCGCACCAATGCTCGCGCAGAGCGCGGCAAAGGTACTGTCGCGGTCCGCGCCTTGCACCACCGCCTCGATCTCGGCGCGATGCTGGTAATAGTAGCGCAGCGGCGACAGCGTCACGTCCGGGTCACCGGGCTCGCCGTCGCGCAAGATCAGCAGGCCTGCAGTGGGAATGCGCTCGGGGAGGACCTCGCCGCGCAGGGCGGTGGCGGGCAGCGCCGACAGCCGCGCGTGCAACGCGGCGAGGATGGTTTCGCGGGTGATGAGCATGCAAACTTCTGACCGGTTTTGGCGGATCGGCGTTCGTACTAGATCAGCGCACCTTTCAGATCGGCGACCATCCGAACTTTACGGCTATTGCTCGTCGAAAGCTTGTATCGATTTGAACCGGCGCTTTTCGGATGTATCGCTCAGCGTTTTCTCGAGCAGGGCCACGCAAGCTTTCGAGATACGTTAGAACCTGAGCTTCCAAGGGAAACTGTTCGGCGCCGTCAAACTTGGGTGGCAATGCTGTCCAGACAACAGCATCAAGACCATTGTGCTCCAGCCACACATCGCAGCCGTAAAGATTCTTTGGAGGAGCGTCGCCAGGCTTCAATACCCCAATGAACTCTGGCTTCGACTTGGGAACTCCCTCACGAGCCCGCAACTTTTCGCGCGCGTCGTCGATGTCATCGCAATCCATCAAAGCCCAGAGCGAGCGAACCGTTGTCCCATTGTCGGCGATCACCAACGTCATGCGCCCGTCTTTCGATTGGCGTGCGAATTCAACCCTAATAAGTGGGCCATCTTCGAACCAAGTGCCTCGGATGGGGAGTTCACGCGGATCCCAAATCAAAGATCCCCATCCGAGGCACGCTATATTCATCCAATTGATCCCATGACCACAGAGCAAATGTTCCAAGTGGACTATACATGCAAAGCGGCCCAGTTCGCAACGATCAGCCCCGGCACGGCGTCATGAGCCCGCGCAGCATCCCGAGCCAAGTCTAGCCGCTTCGGCAGCCTGACCTGCGGCACCAGCAGAAAGATCGGCACGGTGGTCCGACCGCGTCCGGTTTTTGACCTTGAGGCGACCGCGCGACCCCGGTTGTTCAGACGGCCTTCGGCCACAAGCAGGC
>SKHK01000245.1 GCA_007117005.1 Paracoccaceae bacterium | reverse complement strand
GGCTTCCGGCCAGACAGAGGGCGGGGGAAATCGGCAGGGATAACCCGTGAGGCCCGGGATAAAGTAAAATATGGGTTCGATTTGGCGGCCCATATTTTACGTTTCCCGGATACCGCCCCGGGGCCCTTGCAACATCCCCCGGGCTGAAGAGGCCGGGGGCATAGGGGTCAGATGGGTAGGATCACGGAGGGTACGGTTTCCACGGTCTTCATATGGAGAAGTCTGGACAAAGAGGGGGATTCCTGGTTGTCGGGGTGGTCGAAAGGAGCCTACTGTGATGGATGCTGCGCAGTGAACCGATGGCAGGCTATCAAGAAGTGGCCAAGAACGTAGCAATCCTATACGAAGCCTTGACAGGGGTTTGTTCATGATCAACAGGCTTCTTCTTTGTCATGTAGCCTGAGTGCATGATCAATCATTCCGCTCATTCAGGAGCTAGACGTGCCAACAATATTTCTCGACACGAATGTTTTTATAGACGCTGGATACTTCAGGGCGGCTGGTGCCCAAGCGTTCTTACGAACGTGTAAATTCGCCGGTTTCGATCTCGCCGTGCCCGAAGTTGTCCTTGATGAAGTACGAGGAAACTTCAAAAAGAGCCTTTACTCGGCATTGGTTTCGTTGACCAAGGCAGAGCGACAGGTTTCTCGGCTCGTGACCCGTGAGAGTGATGAGATTTCGCTTGATGAAGAGACCGAGAGGTTTGATGAAAACCTCGAAGAGTTATTGCAAGATGTAGGTGTGGCCGTCTTACCTTATCCTGCCATAACGACGAGAGAGCTAGTTCTCGGTGGCTATTCCGACAGAAAGCCATTCAAGGAGACTGGCGAAGGCTTTAAGGATTTTCTGATATGGAAATCGATAGTCGAAGGTATTGACCCAGCTGACGGACCTCACGTCTTTGTCAGCAGCAATACATCCGATTTCGCCCAAGAGAAGACGAAGGACACGTTCGTAATCCACTCTGAACTTGTTTCAGATTTACCTGATGGGGTATTGCTTCTGGGTTTCACGGGACGACAATCTCTTCTTGAGAACCATGTTTTGCCTCGCCTTGATGGATGGAAACCTTGGAGTGAGTCAAAGGTCGATCTCGACATCGAATATTTCGCTGAAAGGGTGATAGGCAAGGAGCTGCCGTACAAGACAATGTATGGGCTAGAAGGGCTGCCTTTTAGTAATGAAGTTACTATCCGATTTATGGGAACCCAGAAGGCCTGGTCGTAGATTATGCTCTCATCGGGGATCAATATATGGTCCGTATTCGAGGAAATTCGGAATGTCTGTTCGACGGGTACATGGAAAAATGGGAGTATTTTTCTGAGCATTCTGACACGATGTCGGCGACCGACTGGAACGACCATGTGGTAAACGTCGAAGCAGAGGCGATAGTTGAATTTGAGATCATGGCGACTTATGACCCTGTCGTTGGAGAGTTGGGGGGTGCTACACTGAGGGTGCTTAACGAGATCGAAGATGAACTCTACAAATAGAAATTCTTGACATATGAGTTTCTGTGGTTTCTAAATCCGCGCCGATTTCTGATGGTGAACCTCTGATATGAAGCTGCCGAAGGCGTACCGACCAAATTATTGAAATCTAATAAGTTTTGACTACGGGGTAATAATTGCCAGGGTCAGCAGTCCTAAAGCGGCCATTGACCGATTTGATGGCAACGGCAGAAAAGCTCCTCATGGACGCGGTCACACGCGCCCAGACTTTCCGGGGGAACATAATATACGGATCATCTCCGGTGCAACGACCACCCCGGGAATCAAGTGGCAAGCCCAAGACCTCGTATCGGGGACATCATTTGTGACAAGGGGGGGCCGCACCCTATCTCAGGGAACAGGGTCAAAATCGTACGCGCCACAGGGTTGCATACCACTCCTCTGGCGTTTCCATGGGGGCGCGGGTCACCAGAAGTTCTTCGGTACAAATACAGGCTGTCAGGAGATTTCCCGTTTTTCGCAAATCCCTGACGAGCGTTGTCTTCAAGCGATGCGCTGCGGCGTAAGAAATCCCATACCGATCGGTCAGCCTGTTTCCAGTCAGTTGATCGTATTCCCGTCCCTTCGCGTAGGCGGTGATCACATCTTCAGCGGCGATGAACCACATCCGGAGATCAAGTCTCGATCGGTGAAACTCGGTTCCTGCGGTCACCGAAAACTGCGCCCTGCATGCGCGGCACTGGTACAGTGATCGCGATACGATCTTACCAACGTTAGGGTCGCCACAGGATGTACATGTCACCCCTGACGGCCAGCGCACCTCCGCGAGACGGGACTGACAGGCCGCCGTGTTCGGAAATGTTTTCGCGACGCCGACGATGGGTAACATACAGTACATTTCCATCCATGCGTTACGCGCGTCGATGTCAAAAGCGCGGGGTTTGCGGCGTTTCACAGGTCACCCGCGATCAGGCAACGGTGGACTTGTGATCCGAAAACAGCGCAGTCGGGGTTCCTGAGCATGACACCCGGAGAGCCTTCTTCGCCCGGGTCGCCACGACGTGCAGGAGAGACCGGTACTGCATCATGACATCCTCTTTATTCCCTTGG
>SKHK01000287.1 GCA_007117005.1 Paracoccaceae bacterium | reverse complement strand
GGCCGAAGGGGCCGGGCCGGGCAAAAGGCCGGGTGCAGGGCTGGGCGGTTCCGGGGGCGTTGCCTCGGCGCGTGGCGCGCTCCGGGGTGTGACGGGCCGGGGCATCACGGCATGGGGGGCCTCGTCGATATCGAGGCGGGCAAAGGCGGGCAGGCCCGCGTGTTGTGCGGGCTCCGGCAAGGGCAGGAAGAACGCGCCCGGTGCGGGATGGCGCGCCTCTGCCGGCTCTGGCGCCAAGTGCGCAAGGGGCGCGTCCGGCGCTGGTGCCAGCGCCAGACGTGCCCATAGACCCGTGGCCGCCAGCAGAACGAGCGCCACCAGAGGCACGGCCAAGGATACGGGGATAGGCACGCGCAGGCGCCGCGCAAGCGGCTGCGCCCCGGCGCGGGGCATGGTGGGTAATGGAAAGCGCTGACCGGTCATGCTGGCGCTTGATTACAGCGCGAGGGGCAGGGCGACAACGTGCGCCCTGCATGCCTGCATCCTCATGCGCGGCCTATTGCCGATGCCTGCGGCCTGCAGCCGCCCGGTCGCAGCCTCGTCACTGCCGGGTCACAGCCGGGTGCGCTTGAACACCTGTTCCGGCAGGGCGCGGATGATGGCCATGATCACCCGCCAGACCGGCCGCACCCAGACCACATCGTGCCCGCGCGCCTGGGCGCGGAACACGGCCTCTGCCACCTCGGCCGGTTGCGCGGTCAGGCGCGCGGGCAGGTCCAGCCCCTCGGTCATGCGGGTGGCGACGAAGCCGGGCAGCACGGTGATGACCCGCACGCCGGTGCCGTGCAGCCGGTTGCGCAGGCCCGACAGATACGCCGTGAACCCTGCCTTGGCCGCACCATAGACATAGTTCGACGCCCGCCCCCGTTCGCCCGCGACCGAGGAGATACCGATCAGCGTGCCCGTCCCGCGCGCCTCAAGGCGCTCGGCCAGCGCGCCAAGCACCAGCGCCGGCCCCTCGAAATTCGTGCGGATCACGCAGGCGGCGGCGGCGGGGTCGCGCTGGCTTTCGGCCTGATCGCCCATGACCCCCACGGCGCAGAGCACCACGCCGGGCAGGCCCGGCAGGCTGTCCAGGAACCCCGGCAGGGCGTCCAGGTCGGTGGCGTCGAAGGCGTGGCAGGTTACGGTTACGGCGTGGCGGGTGGTCATGTCCTGTGCCGCCTGCTGCAGGTTCTCCGCGCCGCTTTCTGCGCCGCCCCGCGCCGCCAGCATCAGCGGGTGCCCCGCACGGGCAAAGCGGCGCGCGCAGGCCATGGCGATGTCGGACCGCGCCCCAAGGATCAGGACCGGCGGCAGATCGGCAGCCAGATCGGCGGGCGCGCTCACAGCCCCAGCCTTTCCGATTGGGCCGAGACGAATTGCGCATCCAGTCCGCGCGCGCGGCGCCAGCGGGCGAAATCGGCCATGCGGGGGTCGGTGCTGATCAGGGTCTTGGCTGTCATGCGGCTGTCCTTTGCCAGATAGAAGCGTCCGCCATGCGCGGCGGTCAGGCGGTCCAGATGCGGCATCAACGCCAGGCTGCGCGCATTGACCGGAAAATCCAGCGCCAGCGTGTAGCCCGGCTGCGGGAAGGAAACGGCGCCGCCCTGCGGCCCGAACCGCTTGAGCACCGCCAGGAACGAGCCCGAACCCGCCCCGCTGATGGCGCGCAACAGCGCGTGCAGACCGGCGCGGCTGGTTGCCAGCGGCAGGGCGCATTGAAACTGCATGAAGCCCGCGCGCCCGTAAAGCCGGTTCCAGCCCTCGATCGCGTCGAGCGGGTAGAAATAGCGGTCCCAGTCGATCAGGCTGTTCCCTGCGCGGGCGCGGCCCATCGCGTAATAGGCGGCGTTGAAGGCGCGCAGGCTGAAACGGTTCAGCGCCAGGCCCGGCAGGTCAAAGGGCAGGCGGCGGGCGGCGCGGCGCGGGGTGTCGAAGGGGCGCGCGCGGCGCGCGGCGGGCAGGTCTTGCAGGCACGCATGCTCGCCCAGCATCACCAGGCTGCGCCCGCGCGCCGCCCCCCCGGCCAGGCAGTCGATCCAGGCCACGGAATAGGTGGCGGCCATTTGCGCCTCGAAGCAATCAAGCGCGGCATCCAGCCCCGCCACGGGGATCAGGCGCTGGCGGATCCAGCCGCTTTCCACCCGCCGCAGCCGGATCGCCGCGCGCAGGATGACGCCGGTCAGGCCCATGCCGCCCGTGGTGCGGTGGAACAGGTCTGCGTTCTCGTCACGCGAACAGCGGATGACATGGCCGTCGGCCCCCATCAGGTCGATCCAGTCGGTTACGGTGGCGAAACTGCCCGCGCCGTGGTGGTTCTTGCCGTGCACATCGGCCGCGATTGCCCCGCCCAGGGTGACGAATTTGGTGCCCGGCGTGACGGCGGGAAACCAGCCGCGGGGCAGGAAGGCCTCGATGATCTCGGCCAGGCTGGCGCCGGCCTCGGCGACCAGCTGGCCGGTGGCGGGGTCGAAGGCGATCATGCGGTCGAAATGGCGCATCGAGACGGTCTGCCCCGTGCCCAGCGCGCTGTCGCCATAGGCCCGGCCCAGACCGCGCGCGATGGCGGGGCCCGCGCGCAGGGCGGC
>SKHK01000220.1 GCA_007117005.1 Paracoccaceae bacterium | reverse complement strand
CAGGGGCAGGGGCCCTTGGCGGAGGCGGCCTTGGATGGGGTTGCCTGAGGCAGGGTCTGATACGCGCGGCGTTCGATTGGCTCGGCCCCTGAAAGCCCGCCATTGCCCGGGCGAGTCAGTGTCGCACCAGTCGCACCGATCACGGGAAAGCGGTTCAGATATCAAACAACCCGCTTAGCCAGCCACCGTCGTCGGCATCGCCATCGAAGCCGCCATCCGGCGCGTCATGGCTGGCCTGTGTCAGATCGTCACCCGGTTCTGCGCCGTCCGGGGCTGCGTCACCCAGTGCAACGTCGATTGCGCCGGGGTCGAAGCCCGCATCCTCGGCCAGGGTGGCGAAGGCTGCGCGCATCTGTTCGTTCAGCACCATGCCGCCCAGCACCGTGCCCAGCATCATGCCGCCCATCGCGCCAAGCCCCGCGCCGGCGCCTGCCGCCGCAGCCGTGCCCCAGGGGCCCGGCCGCGCGGACGCGTCGGAAACCTCCTGCCGCCCCGGGGTTTGCCCGTCACCCTGCGTGCTGCGCGTGCTCCCGGTCCGGTCGCCGCCCTGGCTGGCCGCGGCGGCATCCATCAGATGCAGGCGCTTGATCAGGTCCGGATCGCCCGAATCCAGAATCGCCTGCCGCGCCGCGGCTGCGCGCGTCTCCCGGTCGGATGTGGTCATGGCTGTCTCCCCTTGGTTCGGACGTTGACGAAATGGGGGCACGGGGGCGGCTTTCGCGCGGACTTCACGGTTTCGTGATCCTCCTTACCCCCGCTGACCGGCAAAGCGCGCGGCCCAGTCGGCGCGGCTTTCGTCGCTGATCTTGGCGAAAAGCACATCCGGCACGGTGAACGCATGACCCGCCGGCAACACCACCAGCGCCGTCGCCACGCCGTCGGGCCAGGACCAATCGTCAAAGTTTAGCGCCCGCATGATGCGCACGGCGGCGTCGGGGATGAAGGGCTGCGACAGCACGGCGTAGAACCGGATCAGGTTCAGCGCCAGCCGGATCTGCATGGCGGCCTGATCGGGGTCGGTCTTGAACACCGACCAGGGCGCGGCCTCTTGCAGGTATTCGTTGCCCAGCACCCAGAGCGCGCGCAACTCGCCCGCCGCCTTGCGGATCTCCATTGCCTCCATATGCCGTTCATAGGCGCGCAGGCGAGTTTCCAGGGCCTGCGCCAGCGCGGCCTCACGCTCGCCGGCCTCACCGCCCTCGGGCACCACCTCGCCGAATTTCGAGCGGCAGAACTTGGTCACCCGGCTGACCAGATTGCCCAGCACATCGGCCAGATCCTTGTTCACCGAGGCCTGGAAATTATCCCAGGTGAACTCTGCGTCGCTGTTTTCCGGCGCGTGGCTGAGCAGCCACCAGCGCCAGTAATCGGCGGGCAGGATCGACAGCGCCTGATCCATGAACACGCCGCGGCCCTGCGACGTGCTGAACTGGCCGCCATCGTAATTCAGGTAGTTGAAGGACTTGATGTAATCGACCATTTTCCACGGCTCGCCCGATCCGATCAGCGTGGCGGGGAAGGAAAGCGTGTGGAAGGGCACGTTGTCCTTGCCCATGAACTGGACATAGCGCACATCCTCGGCGCCTTCGTCCGTGCGCCACCAGCGCCGCCAGGCGGCATCGTCCAGCCCCTGCGCATCGGCCCATTCGGCGGTGGCGGCGATATATTCGATGGGCGCGTCGAACCAGACATAAAAGACCTTGCCGTCCATCCCCGCCCAGGGCGCGCCGTCGAACTGCGCGGGCACCCCCCAGTCCAGGTCCCGGGTGATGCCCCGGTCCTGCAGCCCGTCGCCATCATGCAGCCATTTCTTGGCAATGGATGTCGTCAGCACCGGCCAGCCGGTCTGGCTGTCGATCCATTCGTCCAGCGTGTCGCGCAGCGCCGACTGGCGCAGGAACAGGTGCTTCGTCTCGCGCACTTCCAGTGCGGTCGAACCGGAGATGGCAGAGCGGGGATTGATCAGGTCGGTGGGGTCAAGCTGCTTCGTGCAATTTTCGCACTGATCACCGCGCGCGCGCTCGTAGCCGCAGGCGGGGCAGGTGCCTTCGATATAGCGGTCGGGCAGAAAACGGTTGTCGGCGACGGAAAAGACCTGCTGCTCGGTGACCTCCGAGATCAGCCCCGCCGCGCCCAGCCGGGCGGCGAAATGCTGGGTCAGCGCGTGGTTGCGCGCGCTCGATGACCGCCCGTAGTGATCGAACGACAGCCCGAAACCGCGCGCCAGCTCGGCCTGTTCGGCGTGCAGCCGCGCGCAGTACTCGGTTACCGGCTCGCTGGCCTTTGCGGCGGCCAGTTCAGCCGGGGTGCCGTGCTCGTCTGTGGCGCAGATGAACATCACCTCATGGCCGCGGGCGCGCATGTAGCGGGCATAAAGGTCTGCGGGCAACTGGCTGCCGACAAGATTGCCCAGATGCTTGATGCCGTTGATATAGGGCAGGGCAGAGGTGATGAGGATACGCGCCATGGGGGTGTCTTCCTATCGCGGGTGGCTGTCCGGCGGTTTGTGCCGGGCCAGTGTTTTTGCCGAACCGGTGTTTTGCCGGTCCGGTGCTGTCCGGCGTCTTTAGCGCAAGGCCACCGGCGCTGCCAGCGCCAGTTTCCCGGCCCGGGGCAAGGGCCTGGCAGCGACGGCAATGCAGCGGGGCACGGCGACAAGGCGATTGACGCCTGTCGCCGCAGCAGGCAGTCTTGCACCCGATCAATCTCATTCACGGAATTCATGCCATGTCATCTGTCCGCTTGTCCTTTCTTTCCACGGCCGCCTGTGCGCTGGTTCTTGGTGCCGGGGCGCATGCGCCCGCCATGGCCCAGGAGGCCGGCTTTGCGGTCGATGTGACGGTGCTGGGGCAGAACTGGGGCAGCCGCATTCACGGGCGCGTCCATGGCCCGACTGTCGAACCCGCCAGCGCCTTTGTGCGCGGCTGCGCGGGCCATGTCGGCGCCGAGGATCGCGCCGCCGTGTTCGAGGTGACAGAGGCCCGGGGCGGTCTGGCCTTTACCGCCGCGGGCGACGGGCTGGCGGGCATGGTGATCGGCACGCCGGACGGGCTTTTCCGCTGCGCGCTTGCCGAAAGCGACCGTCTGGCCTCGGCCGAACTGGGGACCATGTCGCCGGGTCTGTACCGCGTCTGGGTGGCCATGGCCGATGAAGGCGCGGATATCGACGCACAGCTTTTCGTGGCGCAGCGCCCGGTCTCGGCGCTGGAGATCTTCGGCCTCGACCTGGCCGAACTGGGCGAACCGCGTGAGGGCTATCACGTCTTTACCGCCACCGAGGCGACGGGTCGGCAGGTGCTGGCGCCGAACGGCACGCTGATGCCGGAGGTGCCGCTGCGCCCGCTCAACCCGTCCTATTGCCCGGGCTTCGGCAACATGGATGCACCCGATGCCGTCCTGACGCTGGAGGCGCCGGAGCGTGCGTTCAGCATCTTCGCCATGTCGCCGCGGGACCTGACCATGGCGGTGGTGGCGCCGGATGGCACCGTCACCTGCGACGACGACACCTTCGGCCTGCACCCGGCGGTGACGCTGAACAATGCCCAGCCGGGCGATTACGCGATTTTCGTGGGCGCCTTCAGCCAGGGGGGCACCGCGCAATACGAGCTGTTCGCCTCGCAGGGGGGGCCGGCCTTCGTGGATACGCAGATCGACCTGGACGCCGCGCCGCGCGCCGGCACCGCGGTGCTGGACCCCTCTCTGGGGGGGGCTGCGCAGCTTCTGGCCACGGCGCCGGTGGTGTCGCGTGATCCGTTCCGGGCGCTGCCGGTGTCCGGGCACTGCCCCGGCTTTACCGGCATCGACGCGCCCGATCTGGTGCTGACGCTGGAGGGACCGGAAGACCAGTTCAGCCTGATGGCGATGTCGCCCACCGATCTGGTAATGGCCGCGCGCAGCCCCGATGGGCTGTGGCTTTGCAATGATGACAGCTATGGCCTGCATCCCGGCCTGACCTTCGA
Source organism: Paracoccaceae bacterium (assembly GCA_007117005.1). GTDB lineage: Bacteria > Pseudomonadota > Alphaproteobacteria > Rhodobacterales > Rhodobacteraceae > Pararhodobacter. The sequence goes on along the minus strand of SKHK01000220.1, from coordinate 5,864 downwards.
CAACGCGCCGGCGGGCGAGTACCACATCTTCGTCGGCACCTTCGGTCAGGGGCGCAGCGGGCAATACAACCTGTTCGCCAGCCTGGGACCGCAGAACTGGCAGGATGCCGAACGCGGCGGTACCGTCTCGGATGGTGGCGCCGGTGAAGGGGGCGCCGGGGGCGCCGGGGGCGCTGTCGGCGGGCATCAGGGCGATCCGCGGCTGGACATCACCGCCGAACCCGCAGTGGGCCGCATCAGCTTCGGCCCCGATACCCGCAGCGATCCGCGTATCGTCTTCGACGTGGCGCGCTCCAGCCAGGCGGCTTTCGGCATGGGGCCGGAATGCGCGGGCTACATCACCATGGAGCGCCCCGATATCGTCATCACGGCGCGCGAGGGCCTGCCGCAGATGATGGTCTACATGGTCTCGCAGGCCGATGGCACGCTGGTGGTGATCGGTCCGGACGGGGCGCTGCACTGCAATGACGATTTCGAGGGGCTGCATCCGGGCCTGGTCTTCGAGGACCCGCTGCCCGGCGATTACGCCATCTTCGCGGGCACCTATGGCGGCGGCGGCGGCGTGGCCACGCTGGGCGTGACGGTCAGCAACCCGGACTGGGTGATGGACCGCGCGCCCTGATGCGCCATCGGCCCAGGGCAACAACACGGCAGGCGGCCGCCCCCGATGGGGCGGTCGCTTTGGCCGTGGCCCCCTTTCTTGCCCTCTTCCTTTGCCTTGGCGCGCTGCTGCCCTTGCCGCTTGCCGCCCAGACCGGCGCCTTCAGCCCGGTTCCGGTGCAGGACAGGCTGGCCGGGGTGCCGCCCGCGCTGCGCCTGGCGCTGGGCGATGACAGTTGCCGCTGGGCCCATGACGGCGAATGCGACGATGCGCAATTCGGCGGCACCGGGGCCTGCGCGCCGGGGACCGATGCCACCGATTGCCGCGCGCTGGCGCTGGGTGGCGAGGATAGCTGCCAGTTCGCCCTCAACGGTCGGTGCGAGGAAATCGGCCTTGGCACCGGGCGCTGCGCCTCGGGCACCGATGCCACCGATTGCCGCCCCATGGCCTTTCTGCGCAACCGCTCCAACCGCTGCGAGAGCGCCTTTGACGGTATCTGTGACGAGCCCGGCACCGGCACCGGGCGCTGCGCCGAGGGCACCGACACCGCCGATTGCGTCGGCCGGTTTCGCCCCGCCATGGCGCGAGACCATTTCTTTGGCCGTGACGACCGCGTGCTGGTCGATGTTTCGGTCATGCCCTGGCGCGCCGTGGGGCTGGTGGTCACCGAACGCGGCCGCTGCACGGGCGTTCTGGTCGCCCCGCGGGTTGTGGTCACGGCAGCCCATTGCGTAACCGACGGGCAGGGCAACGCCATTGGCTTGCGCCATTTCCGCGCCGGCGTCAGCCCGGCAGGCGAGGCCGGGCGCGCGGGCATCATCGATGTCGTGGCCGCGCCGGATTACCGCCCCGGGGATTTCCCGCCGCATGGGGGCAATGGCAATGACTGGGCCGTGCTGACGCTGGACAGCGACCTGGGCACCCGGCTGGGCCATATTCCCCCCTTCGTGCTGGACAAGCCTGCGCTGGACGAAATCGCCGCCGGGGGTTTCCGGATCTCGCAGGCCGGCTACAGCTGGGATACCGGCGACAGCCTTTCGGGCCATATGGGCTGTCAGGTCCTTGCGGCCTTCAACGACGGCTCGTTGATCCATGACTGCGACACCACGCTGGGCGACAGCGGATCGCCCCTGCTGGTGATGCGTGAGGGGGAGTGGCGGTTGCTGGCCATCGACAGCCAGTTCTATCGCCCGCAGCCGCCGCACGAGAGTTTCGCCTCCTCGCATCTGGCGGTCGATACGCGGGTCTTTGCGGGCGCCCTGCGCGCGGCGGGGGCGCTGGATTGAAGCGCGCGGCTGCCGGCGCTGCCTCTTGCCATCAGGGGCATCGGGCGGCAAAGGGGAAATGTGGCGGACGGGGCAAAGTGGCATGGCATCGCGCATCGACATCATCAACGGGCCGAACCTGAACCTGCTGGGCCAGCGGGAGCCGGAAATCTACGGTACCGAAACCCTGTCCGGAATAGAGGCCGCCTGCCGCGCCCTGACCGACCGCATGGGCCTGCAGATGACCTTTAGCCAGTCGAATCACGAGGGCGCACTGGTCGACAGGATACAGGCCGCGCGCGGTGCGGCGGCCGGGATCATCATCAACCCCGCCGCCTACACGCATACATCGGTGGCGATACTCGATGCACTGTCGGCCTTTGACGGGCCGGTGATCGAGGTGCATCTGTCCAACATCCACCGGCGCGAGGCGTTCCGCCATCATTCCTACATCTCGGCCCGCGCCGATGCGGTGATCGCCGGCTGCGGCGCACAGGGCTATGAACTGGCGCTGTCGCGCATGGCGCGGCTGTTGGGCAAGGCCTGAGCCCGGCGCGCGCGGGCGTCGCTGCAAGCGCGGCGCGGTGCGATTGGGGCGCCGCAGCCGCGTTTATCAGACCCTGGCCCCAAACCTGGGGCGGGGTCATTTCAGATTGAAACGTGGGCGTCGGAGGCACAGGTGGGCATCACATGGCCAAGACCTCTGCATAACTCGGTTTGGGTGAAGAAATGAGGGGAGCGCCTGCCTGGGTAGGCGCCGATGCGTGACGGCGCCACTGGCGTGGCGTCTGAATAACACACAGCCTTTCAACAGGTTGCGACGTTTGAAGCGCCTGCCGGGATGAAGGGGGACCGTGGCCCCTGTGGGGCCGCGTAAGCCCCCGGAATGGCAGGCGCTGCCCGGCGTTACCGCCGGGCGGAACATCTGAGCCGGACATGCGTTATGCAGAAGTCTTTAGACGTGATTAAACCTGAAATGATCCTGCTCTGGCGCCCCTGCCTTACCGCCCCTGCCGCCGTGCCATGAAGGCCAGCCGCTCGAAGAGATGCACATCCTGCTCGTTCTTCAGCAACGCGCCGTGCAGCTTTGGCAGCGCATTCACCCCGTCGCGTTTCAGATCCTCGGGGCCCAGGTCCTCGGCCAGGATCAGTTTCAGCCAGTCCAGCATCTCGCTGGTCGAGGGCTTCTTCTTAAGCCCCGGCGTCTCGCGCAGTTCGAAGAACTGGGTCAGCGCGGTGGAAAGCAAACCCTCCTTGATGCCGGGGAAATGCACGCGGACGATGCGGCCCAGCGTCTCGGCATCCGGGAAACGGATGAAATGAAAGAAACACCGCCGCAGAAAGGCGTCGGGCAGTTCCTTTTCGTTGTTCGAGGTGATGATCACCACCGGGCGCTGCGCGGCGCGGATGGTCTCGCCGGTCTCGTAGACGAAGAACTCCATCCGGTCGAGTTCCTGCAACAGGTCGTTGGGAAACTCGATATCGGCCTTGTCCACCTCGTCGATCAGCAGCACCACCTTCTTTTCCGCGGAAAAGGCCTGCCACAGCTTGCCCTGCTTGATGTAGTTGCGCACGTCATGCACCCGGTCCTCGCCCAGCTGGCTGTCGCGCAGGCGGGACACCGCGTCATATTCGTACAGCCCCTGATGCGCGCGGGTGGTGGATTTCACGTTCCACTCGATGATCTCCATCCCCAGACTGTCGGCGACCTGGCGGGCCAGTTCGGTCTTGCCCGTGCCCGGCTCGCCCTTGACCAGCAGCGGGCGTTCCAGCGTCACGGCCGCATTCACTGCCATGATCAGGTCATCGGTCGCGATATAGCTGTCGGTAGAGCCAAAGCGCATGTGTTTTGTCCTCTCTGACCCGGCTTCGGGCGATCTGTCCGGGCGTGCCGGTCTGGTTGCGCGCGCACCCTAGCGGCGGGCCGGGCGGGCTGCAAGCTGGCCCGCCATGTCGTCGGTGCGGTGAGACTCAGGCGATTATCCGCGTGACAAGGACCTGCCCGTGGGGTAAGTCGCGCAGCCAAGGGGGGGACGGATGATCGACGCCAGACCGACCGTTGAAGAACCGACACGCCATCAGCGCCAGATCGGTTCCGCACCAGCAGGGGACGTGCAGATGAAGCCTGAAGTGTTTTTGCCCGATGACTACCGCCCGGCCGAGGACGAGCCGTTCATGAATGACCGGCAGCTTGAATATTTCCGGCGCAAACTGCTGACGTGGAAGGACGATATCCTGTCCGGCAGCAAGGAAACACTGGCGGGTCTGGCCAGCGGCGCACGCAACCTGCCCGATCTTGCCGATCGCGCATCAGAGGAGACCGACCGCGCGCTGGAACTACGCACCCGTGACAGGCAACGCAAACTGGTATCAAAGATCGACGCGGCGCTCATGCGGATCGAGTCCGGCGATTTCGGATATTGCGAGGTGACGGGCGAACCGATCTCGTTGCGTCGGCTGGACGCGCGCCCCATCGCCACGATGACGCTGGAAGCGCAGGAACGTCATGAACGCCGCGAGCGCGTGCATCGCGACGATTGACCAGCCCCGGCGAGCACCGGCATGGCGCGCGCGTCCCGCGTCCCTTTTCCCGGACCTCCTGCGCGCCGGTGAAAGCGGCCTGACGTTGTCGTATCGACCTCCTTCTTCATGACCGGTGTCGCGGGCGTGAAAGACCTCTCCAACCTTTCGGCCACGGTGCTTGGCGCCGGTGTGGCGGGCCTTGCCTCCGGCATCGCGCTGCGGCGGCATGGTGCGGTGGTCAGGGTGCTGGAACAGGCTGCTCAGATCAGCGAGATCGGCGCCGGTCTGCAGATCAGCCCCAACGGCACGCGCGTCCTGCGCGCGCTGGGGCTGGAGCCGGGGGATTTTGCCGATGCCGCGCAGGCGGTGGAGCTGCGCGACGCCGCCGGGCGGCTGGTCACGCGCATGGAACTGCCTGCCGCGCCCGGCTTTTTCCTGTGCCACCGCGCTGATCTGATCGCCGCGCTGGAGGCGCGTTTGCGCGGTCTTGGCGGGCGTGTCGAACTGCTGCAACGGGCCGAGAGGCTGGAGGCGCGCGCCGACGGCGTGGCGCTGCATACCGGCACCGGGGGCTGCCGCGTGGCCGGGCTTCTGGTGGGGGCGGACGGGTTGCACGCGGTGACGCGCGCCTGGCTGAACGGGGCGGCGGCGCCGGTCTTTACCGGGCAGGTGGCCTGGCGCGCGTTGATCCCGGGCGAGGGGGGGCAGGCGGCGCCGGTGGCGCAGGTATTCATGGGGCCGGGGCGGCACCTGGTCAGCTATCCGCTGCGCGGCGGCTTGCTGCGCAATATCGTTGCGGTGGAAGAGCGACGCGAATGGGCGGCCGAGGGCTGGAACCACCCCGCCGACCCGGCCGAGATGGCGCGCGCCTTTGCCGGTTTCGGCGGGGCGGTGCCGACCTGGCTGCGCGCGGTGGACAAGGCCGCGCTATGGGGTCTCTTCCGCCACCCGGTCGCGCCGCATTGGCATGATGCGGCGGGGCGCGTGGCGCTGGTGGGCGATGCCGCGCATCCCACGCTGCCGTTTCTGGCGCAGGGCGCGAACATGGCGCTGGAGGATGCTTTCGTGCTGGCCGATGCGCTGGCGTCAGCGTCTGCGGCGGGCGGACAGCCTGCCGCGCTGGCGGCCTATCAGGCCGCGCGCCGTGACCGTTGCGCGGCGATCGTTCGCGCCGCCGACCGCAATGCGCGCGCCTATCACCTGCGCCCGCCGCTGGACCGGATCGGCCACACCGTGCTGCGCCTTGTCGGCTGGGCACGGCCTGATCTGCCGCTGCGGCGCTTTGCCTGGGTGCATGGGCATGACGTGACACGGGCATGACGTGACCGCGCGCAGTTGGCCGGTCCGCGCTTACGCCCGCCCCCCGCGCGGGTTCAGGGCAGTGGCGGAAAGCCCTGCGGGGGCGAAATCGACGCAAAGCGCGCCCATTTCGCTTCGGTCCAGCCAGCTTTGGGTGCAATGGCAAAAAGCCGCTT
>SKHK01000258.1 GCA_007117005.1 Paracoccaceae bacterium | reverse complement strand
TTACACTGTATCCGGTTGATCGCCGCGGGAAGCACGGGCAGCGACCGCCCGGGGTGGGCGCGGCAGCGCCCGCTTGGGGGGCGGGCGGGCGCTGCCCGTGCTGGCGCACGGGCGGGAAAACCGTTGCTCGATCGAAGTGACCGAACGGAAACCGGCTCAGCCCCCCGCCCGCGCGTCCTGCATTGCCGCCATGGCTTTCTCAACCGCGGTCACCTGTGCCGGCGTCATCCGCAACCCCAGCTTTGAGCGGCGCCACAGCGCATCCTCGGCCGTGGTGGCGAATTCGCGCGTGACCATCCAGCGCAGTTCCGCCTCGGTCAGCGTGGCGCCGAAATCGCGGCCCAGATCGGCGGCTGATGCTGCCTCACCCAGCACCGCCGGGGCCTCGGCCCCATAGGCGCGCACCAGACGCAGCGCCCAGTCCGGCGTCAGGAACGGATAGCGCGCTTGTAGACCCGCCACCTGATCCGCCACCCCATCGACCGGAAAATCCCCCCCAGGCAGGGCCACGCCCGCCGTCCAGGCCCCCGATGACAGCGGCAGCACGCTGCCCAGCTTTTCCAGCGCCGATTCGGCCAGACGGCGATAGGTGGTGATCTTGCCGCCGAAGACATGCAGCACCGGCGCCCCGGCCGCGCGGTCCAGCTTCAGCACATAGTCCCGCGTCGCCGCCGTGGCCGAGCGTGCGCCATCGTCATACAAGGGCCGCACCCCGGCATAGGACCAGACCACGTCATCGGCCGTCACCGGCTGGCGGAAATACTGCGAGGCGAAGGCGCAAAGATAATCGCGCTCCGCCTCGGTGCAGGTGGGGCGGCGGTCCGGGTCGTCATGTTCGGCATCGGTGGTGCCGATCAGGGTGAAATCGCGCTCATAGGGGATGGCAAAGATGATCCGCCCGTCGGTGCCCTGCAGAAAATACGCCTTGTCATGGTCAAAGAGCCGCCGCGTGACGATATGCGCACCGCGCACCAGTCGCACGGTGGCGGCCTGGTTCAGCCCCAGCGCGGCATGGATCGGTGCGCCCGCCCAGGGGCCAGAGGCATTGACCAGCATCCGTGCGCGCAGGGTGAAGGCGCCGCTCGGTCCGGCCAGATCGACCTGCCAGACGCCATCCTGCACCCGCGCGCCGGTCACGGCGGTGCGCACCATCACCCGCGCCCCGCGCGCGGCGGCATCACGCGCATTCAGCGCTACCAGCCGGGCATCATCGACCCAGACGTCCGAATATTCATAGGCATGGGCAAGGCGGTCCTGCAGCGGCGCACCCTCTGCGCTGCCGGGCAGGCGCAGTGTGGCGGTGCCCGGCAGGATCTTGCGCCCGCCCAGGTGATCGTACAGGAAAAGCCCCATGCGGATCAGCCAGGACGGCCGGCGCCCGCGCATCCAGGGCATGACACGGCTCAGCAGCCGCGACATGGGCGTATCGCTGTCAAAGCGCATTGCAGCGTGCCATGGCAGCACGAACCGCATGGGCCAGGAAATATGCGGCATCGCGCGCAGCAGCACCTCGCGTTCGCGCAGCGCCTCGCGCACCAGACGGAATTCGAAATACTCCAGATAGCGCAGCCCGCCATGGAAAAGCTTGGTCGAGGAAGACGAGGTCGCGCCGGCAAGATCGCCCTTTTCGGCCAGCGCCACGCGCAGCCCGCGCCCGGCGGCATCGCGCGCGATCCCGCAGCCATTGATGCCGCCGCCGATGATCAGCAGGTCAAAAGGGTCCTGCGGATCATGCGCGGGGGCGGTGGCGGCGGATGGGGCGCGTGTCATGCTGGTTCCGGGTGCCTTTGGCTCTGTATTTTCGTTTATGCGCGGTATATCCTCGATATGCTTCGCTTTTGCAACAGCAAGACGGTCGGAACGGGGGGAGAAAGCAGGCATGGCACAGGCGTTTCGTCTGCGCGAGATTCTGGAGATCGCGCGCATCGAGGGGAAAGTCACGGTAGAGGGGCTGGCCGATCATTTCGGCGTGACGGTGCAGACCATTCGCCGCGATCTGGCCGAACTGGACGAAGGCGGGCGGCTGGAACGGGTGCATGGCGGCGCGATCCTGCGCTCTGGCACCATCAACATCGCCTATCGAGAACGGCGCGCGCTCAATGCCGAGGGCAAGCAGGCCATCGCGCAGGCCTGCGCCGCCGAGATCCCCGAGGGCGCGTCGATCCTGCTGAACATCGGCACCACGACCGAGGCCGTGGCCGAGGCGCTGCGCCACCGCGCGGGCCTGCTGGTCCTGACCAACAACACGAATGTCGCCCAGATCCTGAGCGCCAACCCGGATTGTCAGGTGGTGGTGACGGGCGGCACGCTGCGGCGCAGTGACGGGGGGCTGACCGGGCATGTGGCCGAGGCGACGATCCGGTTGTTCAAGCCCGATCTGGCGATCATCGGCTGTTCGGCGCTGGATACCGATGGTGATGTGCTGGATTACGATATCCAGGAGGTCAGCGTCAGCCACGAGGCGATCAGACGCGCGCGGCGGGTCTGGCTGGTGGCCGATCACACCAAGTTCCAGCGCCAGGCCCCCGCGCGCATTGCCTCGATGGCTGATCTGGACACGGTCTTTACCGACCGGCCCCTGCCGCCCGCGCTGGCCGAACGCTGCGCGGATTGGGGCACGCGGGTGGTGGTGGTGGGTTAGTGCATGCTCCGCAAAAGTGGATTCCAATTTTTTGCGCAAAAAAACATGCGACTACAAACAGTTATAGCGGGCCCCATGAATGCCAATAAAGGCAACCCCTATAAGGGGGCCGGGCAGGGGGCGGCCCGGCTGCCCGGGTGCGCGGTGGGCGTTTCAGTCTTTTGCAGCGACCGCGGTTGTGGCCGGCTCACCGGACGGCGTGTTTGCATCCCCCGTTCCACCAAGCGGTGCGCCTGCGGCGGCAGAACCCTGCGGCGCGGGGGTCAGCCGGGCGGGAAAGCTGACCCGGAACGCCGCGCCGCCCTGGCCGGGCAGATAGGTGATCTCGCCGCCGAGGTTCAGCATGATCTCACGGCAGATCGCCAGACCCAGCCCGGCCCCACCGGCCTGCTGCGTATCGGTGAGGCGAGAGAATTTCTCGAAGATCAGCGCCTGGCTTTCCTTGCCGATGCCGGAGCCGTTGTCGATGAAATCGACACTCACCCGCCCGGCGCGCTGGCGCACGGTGATGGTCAGAAAGGCGGGATCGGCGTCGCAATACTTGCGCGCATTCGACAGGATGTTGATGAAGACCTGCTTCAGACGCCCGGTATCCGTCTGCAGGGTGATGGCCTCGCGCTCTGGCTGGCGGCGGATGCTGAAGGCCCGCTCCGGCTGGACGGAATTCGACGCCGTGATCGCCCCGTCAATCAGCGCCGACAAACTGGCGGTCTGGATATCCAGATTGACCTGCCCGTGTTCCAGAACGGAAAGGTCCAGCAGATCATCCAGCAGGCGGGTCAGGCGGATGCTTTCGTCATGGATGATCTGCGCATAACGAACCTGTTCCTCGGCGCTCAAGCCCTGGTCATCCATCATGATTTCCGAAAACGCCCGGATCGAGGTCATCGGCGTGCGCAGCTCGTGACTGATCTGGGACAGGAAACTGTCCTTCTGCACGCTCAGCTTCTGCAGCCGCTCATTGGCCTCGCGCAGCTGTCTGGCGGTGCGCGACAGCGCCTCTGACTGGGCCTCCAGCTGGGCGGAATGTTCCATGATCTGGGCGGTCTCAGACGCCACGGCCATCAGATCCTCGACCGAAACGAACCGCCCGCCGGTGATCTGCGCCAGCATCGCATGCGCCGCCGCGGTGCCGACGGAGCCGGCGATCTGGCGTTCCAACCGGTCCAGAAAGGCCGGGGTGGGGTCCGGCAGAAAGCCCTCCTTGCCCTGCGCGCGCGCCTCGTCGCGAAAGAACACCTGCGCCGTGTGATCGCCCAGTACCCGCTGGGCCATGGCCAGCAGCCCCTCGGTCTCGTCGGTGGCGCCCGGATCGCTGCGGGGGCGCACCCATCCCGGCGCCGCGCCGTCACCGCGGCCCTCGGTATCGAACACATTGACGAATAGCGCCGATTGCAGCCGCTCCAACGGCTTTGGAAAGGTCACCAGCGACACCATGATGAAGGCCAACGCGTTCAGCGCCAGCGACCAGAAAAGCGCGTGCAGCAACGGGTCCAGCCCGTCGACGCCGAACAGCGCCTGCGGGCGCAGCCAGGCAATGCCCGCCGGGCCATCGGCCAGCAGTGCCGCGCTCAGCATCACATCCTGGCCGAAGGATGGCAGGAACAGCGCGTAAAGCCAGACCGCGGCGCCCGTCACCAGCCCGGCCAGCGCACCCAGCCGGCTGGCCCCGCGCCAGTGCAGCGCACCGACCAGTGCGGGCAGCACCTGCGCCATGCCGACAAAGGCGATCAGCCCGATCGCCGCCAGCGCCGCCCCGTCGCCCGAGGTGGCGTAATAGAGATACCCCAGCCCCAGGATCACCGCGATGGAAAGCCGCCGCGCGTTGAGCACCAGCGCACGCATGCTGCCAGCGCCCGGGCCGGGGACGGCGCCCGGGGTGCCGGGGGCGGCATCGGGGTGCAGGCGCAGCCACAGCGGCACGACGATGTGGTTCGACACCATGGTGGCCAGCGCGATGGCGGCGATGATCACCATGCTGGTCGCGGCCGAAAACCCGCCCAGAAAGGCCAGCATCGCCAGCCCGTCCTGCCCGGTGGCCAGCGGCAGGGTCAGCACGAACAGGTCGGGATTGGCCCCTTCGGGCATGATCTCCAGCCCCAGCACCGCAATGGGCAGCACGAAGAGGCTCATCAGGAACAGGTAAAGCGGAAACGCCCAGGAGGCGGTCGCCAGGTGCCGCTCATCGGCGTTTTCGACCACCAGCACCTGGAACATGCGCGGCAGCGTGACGATGGCCACGGCAGCCAGAAAGGTCAGCCCCATCCAGCGCGCGGGCTGCAACTGCCATTCGGGCCGCGCGGCGGCCTCGATCCGGGTCAGCACGTCGCCCGGCCCGTCCGCCAGGCCCCAGACCACGAAAACCCCCACCGCCAGCAGCGCCACCAGCTTGACCACCGCCTCGACCGCGATGGCGATGACCACGCCGGGGTGCTGTTCGTTGGCATCCAGATTGCGCGTACCGAAAAGGATGGTGAACAGCGCCAGCCCCGCGGCCACCCACAGCGCCACCTGCCGCGGGGCAAGGCCGGGATCGCCGGCGAAGGCGCCGAAGGACAGCGCGATGGACTGCAACTGCAGCGCGATATAGGGGGTCGAGGCCACGACGGCCAGCACCGTCACCACCACGCCCACCGCGTTCGACTTGCCATAGCGCGAGGCGATCATGTCGGCGATGGAGGTCACATGCTGGGCCTTGCCCACCCGCACCAGCTTTCGCAACAGCCACCACCAGCCCACGAAAACCAGCGTTGGCCCCAGATAGATGGCCATGAATTCCAGCCCTGACCGCGCTGCATAGCCGACTGCGCCGTAAAAGGTCCAGGCGGTGCAGTAGACCGATAGCGACAAGGTATAGACCAGCGGCGAATGCAGCAGGCGCGGGCGGCGGCCGTCGGCCCGCAGCCGGTGGGCGTGGCGTTCGGCCAGCGAGGCGATGGCGAAGAGAAACGCCACATAGCCCAGGGCGGCGGCAAAGAGGATGTTCAACGTCACGGCGACCCGCCCTCGGCAGTATCCGCGCCTGCGTTGTCAGGACCCGTGTTCATGCCTGCCGCCGGCGGCAATGGCAGGGATTGGGTGGCTGCGGTCTGCGGGAAGCCGGCAGATGCCGCGGGGTCTTGCGCCGGGTCGCGGTCGCCCAGCGCCTGCGCGCGGCACAGCGGCCGGGCCAGAAGGGCGGCGGTGATGATCAGCCCGCCCCAGAGCGCGAAGAAATAGATTGCCTCGCCGGCGATGCTGTCGCCGGAATTGCGGGTCCACAGGATGGGCAGCAGGATCAGGATCAGGCCCAGCACCGGCAGGACGCGCGCGCCGTCCAGCAACCGGCGGCGCCGATAGGTGCTTCGCTGCAGAAAGAGCGGGGCGCGCTGGCGGTTCATGCCGGTGGCTGGCCGATCAGGTGCCGGACCGCCGCCACAAGCTCGGCATTGGCAAAAGGTTTGGTCATGAACAGAGACGCGCCGTCACGTTCGGCGCGCGCGCGGTCCTGCTGATGACCTTTGGCCGTCAGCATGATCACCGGGGTCTGCGCCAGCCCCGGCTGGGCGCGCATCGCCTGCAGAATGTCGAAACCGCTGCGCCCGGGCAGCATCACATCCAGGATTACCAGCGCGGGCTGCCCGTCACGGATGCATTCCAGCGCGTCATGGCCGCGGTCATGGGTTCTGACCACCCAGCCGTCGCGCTGCAGGATGAAGCGGATCGCCTCGGTGATGGTCGGTTCGTCCTCGATCACCAGAACGACCGGTGGCCGGGCTACGGCTTCCGGCACCGTTCCGGCACCTGCCAGAGCGTCGGCGGGGGCGGTGGCCGTCCTGATGCTGTTGTCGCTGTCATCCGGCACGGATCGCCCTCCCCGGCGAGACGCACGCAGGCACCCCTCCCTGGGTACCCGCAAACACTATCGCGGTATCCGGCGCCGGTGTCAAAGCCCCGCTCGCAGGCTTTTGTCGTGCACGGTGGCGCGCACGCTGCTGCATCAATGGGGGCCGCATCAAGGGGTGGGAGGCAGGATCAGGCGCCGGGCCTATTCCGGCGCCGGTTCCGAAGCGGCCTCTCCGGCCGGGGCCGGGGCGGGTTCCGTCGCCAGCCCGGCACGAAAGGCCGCCCGCGCAATGGCCGCGATCACCCGGTCGGGGTGGCTGTGATGGGGCATGTGACCGCCCCCTTCGATCACGTCCAGCCGGGCCGAAGCGACATCGCGCACCAGCCTTTCGCCGTGAATGGCCAGCCCTACGATGGTGTCGGCATCGCCATGCACGGCCTCGATGGGCAGGGTCAGGCCCTGGTAGTCGGTCACCATTGCGGAAACATGTTCATGAAGGCTGTTGATCTGACGGGCATTGGTTTCCTGCGATGCCCGGCGCATCGACAGCCCCGCACCGAAGTGATCCACATAACCGCGCGGCACCGCCGCGGGCTCGAAGACAGACACGAAGGCCCCTTCGGCCGCGCTTTCGGGTACCAGCCCGGCCAGCGCCGCGCGCGCCGGTCGGCCCAGCGGGCCGTCATTGACCCGGTACCACAGCCCCAGACCGCCGGGCCACGGATGGGTCGCGCCGCCCAGCAGGACCAGCGCGGCGGTCTCATCCTCGGCCTGCAGCGCCCAGCCCATCGCGACCGCGGCGCCGTAGGAATGGCCCAGCACGATGGGCCGCTCCAACCCCAGCTGCGTCAACGCCGCGCGCAGCACACGGGCCTGAAAGCGCGGGTCGCCGTCATCCTCGCCCCAACTGTCGGACCAGCCCAGCCCGGGGCGGTCGACGGCAAGGATGCGGTAGTCATCGGCCAGCCGGTCGATCAGGTCGAAGGTGAAATCGCGCAGATTGCCGTTGGCGCCGTGGATCAGCACCAGATCGGGCGCGGCGCCGGCGGGCTGGCCGGCCTCCAGCACATGCACCTCGCGGCCATCGACCGTCAGCAGGCGGCCAACGGGGGGATGGGCGGCCTCCCACCGGGCCTCGCGCGTGCTGGCGCGCTGCTCGGTGATCAGGGCGCACCCCGCGACCAGCAAGAGCAGCGCCACGATGATGATGGTCGAGGTCGAAAAACCGCCCGCTGACATGGTGCCACGATCCCTGCATTGAGAAAGCCGAGCGGGCAGAGCTAGCACAGAGGGCTACGCTGTCCAGCCCGGGCGGGTCAGCGCAAGGGGGAATAGGGCGGGGACTGGCGCGCCGCGTCAGTCGGCGCTGTCCCTGACCGGGTTCGTGCCGTCCTGGTCCTGCGGGACGCGCGCGGCGCGACCGCCACGGCGGCGCGGGGTGGCGGCGGGCCCGGTCATGGCGGCGGCCATCAGCCGGGTCATGGGGTGATCGGCCGCCCCCGGCGCGCGACGCGCATGCAGCCTGGCCAGTGCCGCAACCTCGTCCTGCCCCGGCGGCAGGCTCAGCGTCCAGTCGATCAGAATGGACCGGCACTCGGCCTCGGTGATCCCGTCGATGCGATAGCTTTCGCGGATCAGCCCCTTGGGGTCATCGGCGATTGCATCGCTGCCTTGTTCCGGCTGTTGCCCTTCGCCCTGCATGCCAGCGGCTCCCTGCCTGCGTCGGGGCCAGCCAAAACCGCTTGTGCGGGCGAGAGAGCGGCGAAATGCGACCATTCAGCGCCGGTTTCGCCGATGGCGGGCGGTTTTCGGCGTGATCGGCGCCCCGGCGTCCAGTGTCCGCCACCTGACACAAGATACCTCTTGGCTGCTTGGAGCCCATGGCGGTCATTGCTCGAAAACGATTGGCACTGGACTGTTCATATTTTATTCTCTCCGGGCATCACAGAGAGGTCCCGATGTCCGTCATCAGCCACATCACGCTCGGCACCAACGATACAGAACGCGCTGGACGCTTCTATGACGAGGTTCTCGGCGTCCTGGGTTTTGAGCGCCCACCGAAGCCGCCGGGCAAACCGCCTGCCTAAGAGAATGGCGGTATGCCGACGATTTACCTATATCCCCCGGAAGATGGTCGTCCTGCAACATGGGGAAATGGCACCCACATCGCATTCATCGCCGAAACGAAAGATGCGGTTGATACCTTCCATGAGACGGCACTGCGCTTAGGTGGAAGCTGTGCAGGTAAGCCCGGACCCCGTCCGCACTATGGCGACCATTATTATGCCGCCTACGTCCGCGACCCGGATGGAAACAAGCTGCAAGCCGTCTGCTACGTCACGGAAGGATGACCGCTCCGTCCGCATAGTTGACCTTCGCCACCGACGGCGTCTGGCACGTGGGAACCTTGTGTCAGACGGCGAAGACTAGCGCTCGGCCTCCAGAGCGGCGACGCCGGGCAGGGTGCGCCCCTCCATCCACTCCAGGAATGCGCCCCCGGCGGTGGAGATATAGCTGAAATCCCCCGCCACCCCGGCGCGGTTCAGCGCCGCCACCGTATCGCCGCCGCCGACGACCGACATCAGGTGGCCATCGCGCGTGCGCGTGGCGGCATGGGTGGCGCAGGCGACGGTGCCGGCGTCGAAGGGCGCGATCTCGAACGCGCCCAGCGGGCCGTTCCAGATCAGGCTTCGCGCGCCCTCGATCACGGCCTTGATCGCCGCCACGCTGTCCGGCCCGGCATCCAGGATCATCGCGTCATCGGGGCAGTCGGTGACGATCTCATGCGCTGCCCCGGCCTTGAATTCCCGCGCCACGACCAGATCGGTGGGCAGATGCACGCGGCAGCCCGCGGCCTCGGCGCGGGTCAGGATGGCGCGGGCGGCCTCGCCCAGGTCATGTTCGCACAGCGAGCGGCCAACCGGGCGGCCCTGCGCGGCCAGAAAGGTATTGGCCATGCCGCCGCCGATGACCAGATCATCGACCCGCGTGACCAGATTGCCCAGCAGATCCAGCTTGGTGGACACTTTCGCCCCGCCCACGACGGCCACCACCGGGCGTTCGGGATTGCCCAGCGCGGCCTCCAGCGCGCGCAACTCGCCCTCCATCAGCCGTCCGGCGCAGGCGGGCAGCAGATGCGCCAGCCCCTCGGTCGAGGCATGGGCCCGGTGCGCGGTGGAAAAGGCGTCGTTGACATAGATCTCGCCCAGCGCCCCCAGCGAGGCGGCAAAGATGGGGTCGTTGGCCTCTTCCCCGGCGTGGAAGCGGGTGTTTTCCAGCAGCAGCACCTGCCCGTCCTGCAAGCCGCCGACCGCGCGCTTGGCGGGCAGGCCGATGCAGTCGCCGGCAAAGCCCACGGGCGCGCCCAGCACAGCCTCCAGCGCCGGGCG
>SKHK01000198.1 GCA_007117005.1 Paracoccaceae bacterium | reverse complement strand
CGCGGTCGCGGGCTGCCCGGCGTGCCTGGCGTCGCGGTATTCAAGCAAAACGGGGCAAAGGAATGACCGACCGCCTCTACCTCTACGACACCACCCTGCGCGACGGCCAGCAGACGCAGGGCGTGCAATTCTCGGTGGCGGAAAAACAGGCCATCGCCCGCGCGCTGGACCAGCTCGGCATCGACCAGATCGAAGGCGGCTGGCCCGGCGCCAACCCCACCGACAGCGATTTCTTCGCCGCCCGGCCGCAGACGAAAGCCACCCTCACCGCCTTCGGCATGACCAAACGCGCAGGCTTCTCGGCCGAAAACGACGATGTCCTCGCCGCTGTCCTCAATGCCGGCACCCCGTCCGTCTGCCTCGTCGGCAAGACCCATGACTACCATGTCACCCGCGCGCTGGGCATCACGCTGGACGAGAACCTGGAAAACATCCGCGCCTCCATCGCCCATTGCGCCGCTCTAAACCGCGAAACCCTGTTCGACGCCGAACATTTCTTCGACGGCTACAAGGCCAACTCCGATTATGCGCTGGCCTGCCTGCAGACGGCGCTGAACGCCGGCGCCCGCTGGGTGGTGCTGTGCGACACCAACGGCGGCACCCTGCCGGCCGAGATCGGCGCCATCACGTCCCGGGTCATCGCCGCCGGCATCCCCGGCGCCAATCTCGGCATTCACTGCCACGACGACACCGGCAATGCCGTTGCCGGATCGCTGGCTGCCATTGACGCCGGCGCCCGCCAGATCCAGGGCACGCTGAACGGCCTGGGCGAACGCTGCGGCAATGCCAACCTGACCACGCTGATCCCCACGCTGGTGCTGAAGCAACCCTATGCCAGCCGCTTCACCACCGGTATCAGCCGCGACGCGCTGAAGCATCTTCTGCGCGTCTCGCGCCAGCTGGACGACATCCTGAACCGCGTGCCCCTGCGCAGCGCGCCCTATGTCGGCGCCTCGGCCTTCGCGCACAAGGCCGGTCTGCACGCCAGCGCCATCCTGAAGGACCCGGCGACATATGAACACATCGACCCCGCGCTGGTCGGCAACACCCGCGTCATCCCCATGTCCAACCAGGCGGGCCAGTCCAATCTGCGCGCGCGGCTGGCCGATGCCGGGATCGCGGTAGAAAAGGGCGACCCGCGACTTGCCGCTATCCTGGACAGCGTAAAGTCCCGCGAGGATCAGGGCTATGCCTATGACGGCGCTCAGGCCAGTTTCGACCTGCTGGCGCGCCGCGAACTGGGCCTGCTGCCGCAGTATTTCGAGGTCAAACGCTACCGCGTCAGCGTCGAGCGGCGCAAGAACAAGTACAACCGCATGGTCAGCCTGTCCGAGGCGGTGGTGGTGGTCAAGGTCGGCACGGAAAAGATGCTCTCGGTGTCCGAAAGCATGGACGAAACCGGTTCCGACCGCGGCCCGGTCAACGCCCTGGCCAAGGCCCTGGTCAAGGATCTTGGCCCCTATCAGACCGCCATCGCAGACTGGAAACTGGTCGATTTCAAGGTCCGCATCACCCAGGGCGGGACCGAGGCCGTGACCCGCGTGATCATCGACAGCGAGGACGGGCAGGGCCGGCGCTGGTCCACCGTCGGGGTCAGCGCCAATATCGTCGATGCCAGTTTCGAGGCGCTGACCGACGCGCTGATCTGGAAACTGCAGTGCGACGCGGTGGAACCGGCTGTCTGAGCCCCTGCAGTATGGGGTTTCCACAGCTCCGGTGGCGGTTTATCTGCTCGCCCATGAACGATGATCCCCTGATCCAGCCCTGCGCCGCCCTTGTCGAAAAGGGCGATCCGGACCGCTTTCTGGCCACCATGGCCGCGCCGCCCGCCGCCCGGCCCGCGCTCTTCACCCTCTACGCCGCCAATCTGGAAATCGCCCGCGCGCCCTGGGTCACGAAAGAGCCGCTGATCGCGCAGATGCGCCTGCAATTCTGGCGCGATACGGTCAATGACCCCGCCCAGCCCCCCGCGCATGAGGTCGCAGGCCCGCTTGCCCGGCTGATCACCCGGTACAGCCTGCCGCCGACCCTGTTCGACAGTCTGATCACTGCGCGCGAACGCGATATCGACCCCGCCCCGTTTCCCGATAGCGCCGCGCTATGGACCTATCTGGAGGATAGTGCCGGCAGCCTCATGGCGCTCGCCTTGCGCACGCTGGGCCAAAGCGCGGACAATCAGGCCAGGGACTGGGGCGCCGCGCAGGGGCTTGCAAACTATTTCCTGGCGCTGCCCGCGCTGCAGGCGATGGGCCGCCAGCCCCTGCCGGACCACAGCGCTCCTGCCATCGCGGCGCTGGCGGCGCAGGGCCTTGAACGTCTGGCCAGCGCCCGCGCAGCGCGCCGGCAGATCGCCCCGTCAGCCCGGCCCGCGCTGCTTGCTGCCTGGCGCGCGGCCCCGCTGCTGAAAGAGGCCGCAAGCGCGCCGCAAGGCGTGACCGCCGGCACGCTGGGCCAATCCGAATTTGCCCGCCGCGCCAGCCTGATCCGCGCCACGCTCCTTGGCCCCTGAGCGGGCTATCCGTCAATCACCCGATACGCGCGCGCAATCCCGGCCGTGACCGCGCCCCAGCGGCTGGCCGCCACCCGCGCCTGATGCGCCGCAAAGGCCGCCCGATCGACAAACGCCTCCTCGACCTGCCAGATCAACGGGTCATCCGTTGCCACCACATCAAAACGCAGACAACCCGGCTCTGCCCGGCTCAACCGGACATGCGCGCCCAGATGCGCGCGCACCACCGCCGCCTGCGCCGCATCCGCACAGATCAATTGCCCCGTCAGCCGAACCATCCGGGCCCTTTCATCTTGCCAGAAATACTCTGGGGGGTTCCGAGCGCCCGGAAATCGGTCCAGTGGACCGATTTCAGCGAAGGAACGGGCATAGCCCAATGAGGGCCGGTAGGCCCGAGGGGGGCAACGCCCCCTGCGCCGGATCACTCCAGCTCGATCGTCCCCGGCGGTTTCGAGGTCACGTCATAGAACACCCGGTTCACGCCCTGAACCTCGTTGATGATCCGTGTCGCGGTCTCGGACAGGAATTCATGGCTGAACGGATAGTAATCCGCCGTCATCCCGTCGACGCTGGTCACCGCGCGCAGGCCCAACGCGTAATCATAGGTCCGCCCGTCGCCCATCACGCCCACCGTGCGCATCGGCAGGATCGCGGCAAAGGCCTGCCAGATCGCGTCATAAAGCCCGTGGCGGCGGATCTGGTCGATATAGACGGCGTCGGCGCGGCGCAGGATCTCCAGCTTGTCGCGCGTGATCTCGCCCGGGCAGCGGATCGCCAGACCGGGGCCGGGAAAGGGGTGGCGGCCAATGAACTGCTCGGGCAGGCCCAGCTCACGCCCCAGCGCCCGCACCTCGTCCTTGAAAAGCTCGCGCAGGGGTTCCACCAGTTTCAGCCCCATCTTCTCGGGCAGCCCGCCGACATTGTGGTGCGATTTGATTGTCACCGATGGTCCGCCGGAAAAGGATACGCTTTCAATCACATCCGGGTAAAGCGTGCCCTGCGCCAGAAACTCCGCACCGCCGGCCTCGGTGGCGTGTTTCTGAAAGACATCGATGAACAGCCGCCCGATGGTCTTGCGCTTCACCTCCGGGTCCGCCACGCCTTCCAGCGCGCCCAGGAAAAGGTCGCTTTCATCGGCATGGATCAGCGGGATATTGTAATGGTCACGGAACATCGTGACCACCTCTTCGGCCTCGTTCAGCCGCAACAGCCCGTGATCGACGAAAACGCAGGTCAGTTGGTCGCCGATCGCCTCATGGATCAGCACGGCCGCCACGGAACTGTCCACCCCGCCCGAAAGCCCGCAGATAACCCGGCCGTCGCCGACCTGTTCACGGATCGCGCGGATCGCCTCGTCGCGATAGGCGCCCATCGTCCAGTCGCCGGTGAACCCCGCCAGCCGGACGAAATTGCCCAGCATTTGCGCGCCGCCGGGCGTGTGATGCACCTCCGGATGGAACTGCACGGCGTAGAAATGCCGCGCGGGGTCGGCGGTGATGGCATAGGGCGCGTTGGGCGAGGTGCCGCAGACCCTGAAACCCGGTGCCAGCGCCGAGACATGGTCGCCATGGCTCATCCAGACCTGTTCACGGCCCGCTTCGAACCAGCCTTCCAGCAGGTCCAGCCCCTCGCCCGCGGGTTCGACAAAGGCGCGTCCGAATTCAGCGGTGCCATGGCCGCGTTCGACCTTGCCGCCCAGGCAATGCATCATCACCTGTTGCCCGTAGCAGATGCCCAGCACCGGCACGCCCAGGGTGAACACTTCCGCCGGCGGCATCGGCGCGCCTTCGGCGAACACGCTCGCCGGCCCGCCGGAAAGGATCACAGCCTGCGGGGCGAAATCGCGCAGGAAACCGGCGTCGACGCGGTTGAACGGATGGATCTCGCAATAGACGTTCAGTTCGCGCAGCCGGCGCGCGATAAGCTGCGTTACCTGGCTGCCGAAATCGATGATCAGTAGCCGTTGGTGCCGGGTCCGGGGGTCAAGCTGATGCTGGGTCATGTCCACAGCCCTTAGGCCGGAAACCCGCGCTGCGCAAGGCCGCAGCCCGGTCCTGCCCCCGCAGGTCGCTTTCGGCACCTGTGAGGGCGTTTTGCGCCCGCCGTGCGATCGGCCCATCGCCTAATCAGGGCGCCAGGATCGACCAGCGGCGGAGAGCGGCAAGATGACCGAAGCAGGCACACAGCGGCGGAGCCGTGGCGGCGGCGGGGCGGCAAGACGGGCAGAGCGCACCGCGCCGCGCATCGAGGCCGCACGCTTCATCACCCGCAACATCCCCGATTTCGATATCCTGAACGAAGAGGCGCTGCAGGTCATCGAGTACAACGCCGAAACGGTGCTGGAAGAGATCGGCGTCAGCTTCGTCGACAACCCCGCCGCGCTGGAGCGCTGGCGCGCGGCCGGCGCCGATGTGCGGGGCGAACGCGTGCGCCTGCCGCGCGGCCTGGCGCGCACGCTTTGCGCCACGGCGCCCGCCAGTTTTACCCAACACGCCCGCAACCCGGCGCGCAATGTCGAAATCGGCGGGCGCAACCTGGTGCTGGCGCCGGTCTACGGCCCCCCCTTCGTACGTGATCTCGATGGCGGGCGGCGCTATGCGACGATCGAGGATTTCCGCAATTTCGTGCGGCTGGGCTATATGTCGAAATGGATGCATCATTCCGGCGGCACGGTGTGCGAGCCAACCGACATCGCGGTGAACAAGCGGCATCTGGACATGATGCTGGCGCATATGGAACTGTCGGACAAGCCCTTCATGGGCTCGGTCACCGAGCCTTCGCGCGCACAGGACTCGGTGCGCATGGCCGAAATCCTGTTCGGCGCCGATTTCGTGGCGCAGAACTGCGTGATGACCTCGCTCATCAACATCAACTCGCCGCTGACTTTTGACGCCACCATGATGGGCGCGCTGGAGGTCTATGCCGCGGCCGGGCAGGCCTGCATCGTCTCGCCCTTCATCGTCGGCGGCGCCATGGCGCCGGTCACCGTGGCCGGCACCCTGACCCAGGTCCTGGCCGAGGTCATGGCGGGCGTGGCCTATGCGCAACTGATCCGCCCCGGCGCGCCGGTCATCATGGGGGCTTTCGTCACCTCCATCGACATGAACTCGGGCGCGCCCACCTTCGGCACGCCGGAGGCCGCGCAGATCACCTATGGCGCCGGGCAACTGGCGCGGCGGCTGGGCTTGCCCTACCGTTCCGGCGGGGCCTTCTGCGGCTCGAAACTGCCCGATGCCCAGGCAGGCTATGAGACCGCGAACAGCCTGAACATGGCGCTTCTGGCCGGGGTCAACTTCATGCTGCATTCGGCCGGTTGGCTGGAAGGCGGGCTGGTGGCGAGTTTCGAGAAATTCGTGCTGGACGCCGACCAGCTGGGTGCGCTGCACCATCTGGCGCAGGGCGTCCAGGTCGATGACAACGGCCAGGCCATGGATGCGATCCGCGAGGTCGGCCCGGGCGGGCACTATCTGGGCTGCGCGCATACCCATGCGAATTTCAAATCCGCCTTCTGGCGCTCGGAGGTGCTGGATTACAAACCCTTCGAGACCTGGGCAGAGGAAGGGGCGCGCGATTCGGCCCAGCTGGCCGGGGCGCGGGTGCGCAAGATGCTGGCCGACTATCAGGCCCCGGCTCTGGACCCGGGCATCCGCGAGGCGCTGATGACCTTCGCGGCGGAACGCAAGGCCGCCGAACCCGACGCCTTCGGCTGATACGGCGCTGCTGATCATGCAACTGATCATCCGGTAGCCGTGGCACCCTGCTGTCGGGCCGCCCACGCCGCCTTCATCTTGCCTGAAATACTCTGGGGGGAGGGCGCGTCAGCGCCCGGGCGGCAACGCCCCCCAAAATCTCTGCAAACCCGGGCAACGCCCCCAAACTCAGCCCAGGCGTTCAAAGAACGGAAAGGTCTCCAGCAGCCAGAAGGAGAAATCCGCCATCGCCCCGGTGATCAGTGCCACGCCCACAAGGATCAGCAAACCACCCATCGTGCGCTCGATCACCCCCATCCAGGGCTTCAGCCGCCGCATCAGCGCCATCGACCGGCCGATGAAGAGCGCCGCCAGCAGGAACGGCAGGCCCAGCCCCAACGCATAGACACCCAGCAGGCTGGTGCCCCGCGCGACGGTTTCCTCGGCCGCGGCCAGTGTCAGAATCATGCCCAGAACCGGGCCGATGCAGGGCGTCCAGCCAAAGGCGAATGCCAGGCCCAGCACATAGGCCCCCAGAGCCGAGCCGCCGCGGTCGCCCGGGTCGATCCGTGCCTCGCGCTGCAACAGGCCGATGCGGAACAGCCCCAGGAAATGCAGGCCCAGAACGATCACCACCACGCCGGCGATCTGGGCGAAAAGCTCGCGGTGTTCCAGAAACAACCGTCCCAGCGACGAGGCGGTGAAGCCCAGAAACAGAAACACCGTTGACAGGCCCATGACGAAAAACAGCGCCGGCAGCACGGCCTTGCGCGCGCCGCTCTGATCCTCGTCGGTCAATTCGCGCATGGATATGCCGGACATATAGGCCAGATAGGGCGGCACGATCGGCAGCACGCAGGGGCTGAGAAAAGACAGCACGCCCGCCAGCAGGGCGATGGTCAGGGCCGGCATCAAGGCGGCGTCAAACAGGTCGATTCCGAACATCCGGTCCCTCTTGCGGCTGGCGGCCGGGCAGGCGTGGCCCCCGGTCCGAATTATGGCCCGTGTTATGGTGTGCCCGGCGCGATGTCATGGCGGCAGGTCGTCACATTCATGGCATCGGTGCCTGATCCTGGCCGGGGTGCATGAAAGGGGGGCGAGGCCGGTTGGCAAACGGCCCTTTGTCGCGCTGCAAGGGTCATCGCGCATGATCCACTCCGCGCGCTTTCTCCCGTCAAGCCATGAGGGGCAGGCGATACCTTGCTGCCGGCTGCGGTTTCCGCCTGCGCCAGACTGGCAGGCGGAAACCGGCATGCCGGGCGTCTCAGCCCTTCAACGACCACCAGCCGCGGCGGCGCGGGCGGGCGGGTTCTTCTTCGACGCCAACCGCGGTCTCGGTCTGCACCTCTGCCTCAGCATCGGACACAGCCTCGGCCTGCGCAGCCGTTTCCGCCTGCGGCCGTGCCGCGGGGGCAGCAGCGGGATCAACGCCCGCACTGTCCACGGCCGGTTCTTCCGTTGGCGCGGTCACCGGGGCGGGGTCCGCCTTCGGCGCTGTATCCTGCGCCACCTGCACCGGGCGGGGTTCTTCTGCGGAAGCGTCGGCATCGGCGGTGTCAGCCGCGGGGGCTGTGGGTTCGGCCGCCGCTGCCGCCGGTTTGCGCCTTGTGCGGCGCCGGGGCGCGGGTTTTGGCGCTTCGGTTTCGGCCCCGGTTTCAGCCTGGGCATCGGCTTCGGACCCGGTTGCGCCTTCGTTCACCGCTTCAGCGCCGTCGGTCTGCGCCACTGCCGAAGCGTCTGCCTTCTTGGCGGGGGCACGACGGCGCCGCGGCGCGCGTGCGGGCTTTTCAGGTGCCTCGGGCGTGGCGTCGTCGCTGGATCCAGCTGGTCCCGCGGGCGTGGCGTCGGTCTCGGCCACCGACGTTTCCACGGCCGACGTCTCCACCGGTGCACTGTCGTCTCCGGCTTCAACGGGCGTGTCACCCTGTGCGGCCTGATCGGCGCCGCCCTTTTCGCCGCCGGGTGCCGCATCGCCGCGTTGCCCGCCGCGCCGCCGACGGCGCCGGCGTTTCGGCTTGCCGCCTTCGCCATCTTCTGTCGCGCCTGCCGGCTGGGCTGCCGCGTCCGGCGCCGGCGCTGCGGGTTCGGCGACCACCACGGCCTCGTCGATCTCGTCGTCATCGACAGCCTGCATCGTGCCGGCATCGAAGGACACGACCGCGGGCGCCGGGGTGGCGACGATCCGCGTGGCGGTCTTGAACTTCTCCAGCGTGTAATCCGGGCTGATCATCGCCGGGTCGGCCTCGACCCGGACCGCCATGCCATAGCGCAGCTCGATCTGCGCCAGATGTTCGCGCTTGGTGTTGATCAGATAATTCACGATCCCCACCGGCGCGCGCACCAGCACCTCGCGCGAGCGTTTGCGCGTGCCCTCTTCCTCCAGCGCGCGCAGGATGGTCAGGCCCAGGCTGTTGTCGGACCGGATCAGCCCGGTGCCGTGGCAATGCGGGCAGGGCTGGGTGGTGGCCTCCAGCATGCCGGGCCGCAGCCGCTGGCGGCTCATTTCCAGCAGGCCGAAGCCGGAAATCCGGCCCACCTGAATGCGCGCGCGGTCGTCCTTCAGCTTGTCCTTCAGCTTCTTCTCGACCGCGGCGTTGTTGCGCCGCTCTTCCATGTCGATGAAATCGATCACGATCAGCCCGGCCAGGTCACGCAGGCGCAACTGGCGCGCGATCTCTTCGGCGGCCTCCAGGTTGGTCTGCAGCGCGGTCTCCTCGATCGAGCCCTGCCGCGTCGCCTTGCCAGAGTTGATGTCGATCGCCACCAGCGCCTCGGTCACGCCGATGACGATATAGCCGCCGGATTTCAGCTGCACCGTGGGGTTGAACATCGATGCCAGGTAGCTTTCCACCTGATAGCGCGCGAAAAGCGGCAGGGGTTCGTTGTACAGCTTCACATTGCGGGCGTGGGACGGCATGATCATCTTCATGAAGCCCTTGGCCGCCTTGTAACCGGCCTCGCCCTCGACCAGCACCTCGTCGATCTCGCGCGAATAGAGATCACGGATCGAGCGCTTGATCAGATCGCCCTCGGCATAGATCGGCGCGGGGGCGACCGATTGCAGCGTCAGGTCGCGGATCTGGTCCCACAGGCGCGACAGGTATTCGTAGTCGCGCTTGATCTCGGCCTTGGTGCGGTTGGCGCCGGCGGTGCGGATGATCAGGCCCGCGCCCTGCGGAACATCCATCTCGGCGGCGATTTCCTTCAGTTTCTTGCGGTCATTGGCCTGGGTGATCTTGCGGCTGATGCCGCCACCGCGGGCGGTGTTGGGCATCAGGACGCAATAGCGCCCGGCCAGCGACAGATAGGTGGTCAGCGCCGCACCTTTGTTGCCGCGTTCCTCCTTGACCACCTGCACCAGCATGATCTGGCGCACCTTGATCACTTCCTGAATCTTGTACCGGCGAGAGCGCGGCCGGCGCGGCGGGCGCACCTCGTCCGAGACATCCTCGTCGGCCACCGATTCGATGCGGTCATCCAGTTCGGTGGCGTGATCGGCGGCGCGGTAGGGGGCGGGCTCGTCCTCTGTCCCGGCATCATGCCCGGCATCCGTCCCGGCATCGGGCGTTGCGGCCGGGGCGGACTGCGATGCGCTGTCCGTTGTATCCTCTGAGATGGTGGCCGCGGCGCGCTTGCCGCCACGCGGCGCGCGGGTGCGCCGGCG
>SKHK01000029.1 GCA_007117005.1 Paracoccaceae bacterium | reverse complement strand
CGGTGTCTTCCGGCGCCCCGGCGCGTCCAGCCGCGATGCCACAGGTGCCCGGAGCGGAGATCCCTGTCCCGCTTTCCCTGCCGGCGCCGGCGCAGTTCGACGCGCTGGTGACGCTGATCAAGTCGGTGTTTAAGGTGCCGGCGGTAGGCATTGCCCTGCATGGCGCGCCCAGCGCCAACGGGCGTGGGGTCTATCGCTCCTTTCTCGAAGCGCCGCTCATCCGGTTCGGCGAGCACGGGGAAGAGGACGAGGTGATCGGTGCGCTGCGGGTTCTGGACACGGCGGAACGGGTATTCGACGAACGTGACTGCACGCTGCTGGATGGCTTCGCGCGGCTGATCGTCGAACAGGTCGACCTTTGGTCAGAGGCCAGCCGCGACCTGCTGACCGACGCCATGACCCGCCGCGCCTTTACCGACGCGCTGAAAAAGACCTATGCGGCAAGCGAGCGTCATGCCAGCCCCGTCACGCTGCTGATGTTCGATCTGGATCATTTCAAGGCGGTCAATGACACCTATGGCCATTCGGCGGGCGATGAGGTGCTGAAGACCGCGGCCAGGGTGTTGCGCCGCGAACTGCGCGTGGAAGACAGTTTCGGCCGGCTGGGCGGCGAGGAATTCGCCGTCATCCTGTCGAATACCGGGCTTTCGGCCGCGCATGATGTGGCCGAACGCATCCGCCGTGCGATCGAGGATGCCGTGGTCGAAGACCTGCCGCACATCCGCTTTACCGCCAGTTTCGGCCTGGTGACGCGCGAACCGGGCGTGAATGACGACATTCGCAGTGCAACCGAATGGCTGGACCGCGCCGATGCCGCGCTTTACCGGGCAAAGAACGAAGGGCGCAACCGCATCGCACAGGGATAAGGCGCTGCCATCTTGCCGTGTGCCGGGCGCTGGCCTATAGCCCCGGCCATGCCCGATGACATGACCGATCACGCCAACCGACCCACCCTGCCGCCGGAAATCGCCCGGCGGCGGACCTTTGCCATCATCAGCCACCCCGATGCCGGCAAGACCACGCTGACTGAGAAATTCCTGCTATACGGTGGCGCCATCCAGATGGCCGGGCAGGTGCGCGCCAAGGGCGAGGCGCGGCGCACGCGGTCGGATTTCATGCAGATGGAAAAGGACCGCGGCATTTCGGTCTCGGCCTCGGCGATGTCGTTCGATTTCGACGGCCACCGGTTCAATCTGGTCGATACGCCCGGCCACTCCGATTTCAGCGAGGACACCTATCGCACGCTGACGGCGGTGGATGCGGCGATCATGGTCATCGACGGCGCCAAGGGGGTGGAAAGCCAGACGCAGAAACTGTTCGAGGTCTGCCGCCTGCGTGACCTGCCGATCCTGACCTTCTGCAACAAGATGGACCGCGAGGCGCGCGAGACCTTCGAGATCATCGACGAGATCCAGGAAAACCTGGCCATCGACGTGACCCCGGCCTCCTGGCCCATCGGGCAGGGGCGGGATTTCATCGGTTGTTATGACCTGCTGCACGACCGGCTGGAACTGATGGACCGCGCCGACCGCAACCGGGTGGCGGAATCGATCCGCATCGAGGGGCTGGATGACCCGAAACTGGCCGATCACGTGCCCGCCGACCTGCTGGAACGCCTGCGCGAAGAGGTCGAGATGGCGCGCGGGCTGCTGCCCGCCTTTGACCCGGGCGCGGTGCTGAACGGGTCGATGACGCCGATCTGGTTCGGCTCGGCGATCAATTCCTTCGGGGTACGGGAGTTGATGCAGGGCGTGGCGACTTATGCGCCGCCGCCGCATGTGCTGAAGGCCGACAAGCGGCAGGTCGCACCGGAGGAAGGCGCGGTTTCGGGCTTTGTCTTCAAGGTGCAGGCCAATATGGACCCCAAGCACCGCGACCGGGTGGCGTTCCTGCGCCTGGCCTCGGGGCATTTCACCCGCGGGATGAAGCTGCACCATGTGCGCGCGGGCAAGCCGATGGCGGTGACGAACCCGGTGCTGTTTCTGGCCGCCGACCGCGAACTGGCAGAAGAGGCC
The DNA here is from genome assembly GCA_007117005.1 of Paracoccaceae bacterium. Classification (GTDB taxonomy): domain Bacteria; phylum Pseudomonadota; class Alphaproteobacteria; order Rhodobacterales; family Rhodobacteraceae; genus Pararhodobacter. The sequence goes on along the minus strand of SKHK01000029.1, from coordinate 574 downwards.
TGGGCGGGCGATATCATTGGCATCCCCAACCATGGGCAGTTGCGCATCGGCGACACGCTGACCGAGGGCGAGACGATGCGTTTCACCGGCATCCCCAGCTTTGCGCCGGAGCTGCTGCGCACGGCGCGGGCAGGCGATCCGATGAAGGCCAAGCATCTGGAAAAGGCGCTGATGCAATTCGCCGAGGAGGGCGCTGCCAAGGTGTTCAAGCCTGCCATGGGGTCGGGCTTTATCGTCGGCGTGGTGGGGGCGCTGCAATTCGAGGTGCTGGCGTCACGCATCGAGCTGGAATACGGCCTGCCGGTGCGGTTCGAGCCGACGCAGTTTACCTCGGCGCGCTGGGTGGCGGCGGCAAAGGACGCGCTGGAGGGGTTTGCCAATGCCAACAAGGGGCATATGGCGGCCGATCACGATGGCGACCCGGTCTATCTGACGCGGCTGCAATGGGATATCGACCGCGTGGCGCGTGATCATCCGGCGGTCAGGCTGACGGCGACCAAGGAAATGATGGTCTGACGCGCAGGCGTTGGGGGCCGGTAGCCAAAGGGGTGATGAATTTGCCCGCCCCCGGCGG
>SKHK01000318.1 GCA_007117005.1 Paracoccaceae bacterium | reverse complement strand
GCCCGCCCCCCGCGCGGGTTCAGGGCAGTGGCGGAAAGCCCTGCGGGGGCGAAATCGACGCAAAGCGCGCCCATTTCGCTTCGGTCCAGCCAGCTTTGGGTGCAATGGCAAAAAGCCGCTTCGGGTTCGGCCTCGCAATGCCGGCATTCCTGACAATGGCCGAAGATCGGTGCCCCCTTGCTGCGGGCAAGCTGGGTGGTCAGGCGTTGCAACCCTTCGGCCAGGGCGGCACGCAGGGGGGGCTCCAGCGCCTCGATCGCGGCGCCAAGCTGCGATGTGGGGTCGTCACGCAGCCGGGCAAGGCCGGCCGGCGTGACCTCTATCAGCGCGCTGCGCGCATCGGCCTTGTTCACATGGCGGGCAAAAAGGCCCATGCCGATCAGGGACTTCACCACCTGTGACGCGGTGCCCCGGGTGGTACCGTTGAAATCCGAAAACGCCGAGGGCGTGCGCGAAAACCGGTTCGCGCGCGCGAAATAGCGCAGCGCGGTCCATTGCACCGGTGTCAGGGCCTGACCGGGCGGCGCATCGGACGTGCCGTTGGATGCGCCGGCATGGATCAGCCTGGCCAGATGCAACAACTGCTCTGCCTGATGCTGCGCCGGGGCGCGGAAAGTGTCTGGGCGCGACTGTGCCATTGCGGACAGGTAAGCAATGCGCCGCGCTTGACAAGGGCTCGGCCCAATAGTAGCGATTCGATAATAAATAGTGTCGCGGCAGAGCAAAGCCGCGGGGCTGATGAAACAGCAAGGGCGGATCATGGGCATTCAGGATCAACACACACGCCGATTCGTGCGCGCCTCTATGGCGCGGGAACTGCTGGATGCCGATACCGAGACCGACCTGGCCCTTGCCTGGCGAGACCGTCGCGACGAGGCCGCGCTGCACCGGCTGATCAGCGCCTACACGCGGCTTGCGGTGTCCTTTGCCGGGCGGTTTCGGCGCTATGACGTGCCCTATGACGACCTGATCCAGCAGGGCAACCTGGGCCTGATGCGCGCGGCCGAGAAATTCGACCCCGGCAACGGCGCGCGGTTTTCCACCTATGCGGCCTGGTGGATCAGAGCCTCGATGCAGGACTATGTGATGCGCAACTGGTCGCTGGTGCGGACCGGCACCAATGCGCATCAGAAAAAGCTGTTCTTCCACCTGCGCCGCGCCATGCAGCGCGAGCAGGAGCGCGACGCCACCAGTCAGGAGGGGCCGCTGGCCACCCGCCTGGCGCGCGAATTGCAGGTGCCGGAGGAACAGGTCGAACTGATGATGGGCCGCATGGCGGGGCCGGACCTGTCGCTCGATGCGCCGCAATCGGGTGACGAGGACGGGCGCGCCTGGGTCGATGCGCTGGAGGACGAGGGCAGCGACCCAGAGGAGACCGTGCTGGACCGCCTGGACAGCCGCCGCCGGCGGCGGGCGCTGTATCATGCCGTGGCCGACCTGCCGGAACGCGAACGTTTCATCGTCACCGCCCGCCATCTGACCAGCGATCCGGCGACGCTGAGCGACCTAGGCCGCGAGATGGGCATCTCGAAAGAACGCGTGCGCCAGTTGGAGGAACGTGCCCTGGGCCGGCTGCGCGCAACGCTCGGCCAGTCCGACCCCGCCCATTCCTGACCAAAACCTGCCGCGCCCTGCGACGCTGGCCCGGTTGACAGCCCGCTCGGTCTTGCCTAGCCGGGCAACCGAACCGGGGCAGGGTCCCGGGGACATCATGGGGCAGGGCAGGCGCGTGCAGAACACCAATGGCCCGGTTGCGCGACATCTGGCGCGGATCGGCATCATCCTGGCGGCGTTGGCGACTCTCGCCACGCTTTACGCCACGCTGAGCCCGCGCCCGCCGGGGCCCGAACTGCAGGGCCAGGCCGACAAGCTGGCGCATTTCGCAGCCTTCCTCATCATCGTCTTTCCCGCCATCGTGACCCGCCCGCGCCGCTGGCGCTGGGTGGTGCCGGGTGCGATTGCATTGGGCGGGCTGATCGAATTGATCCAGCCCTCTTTCGGGCGCCATGCCGAATGGATGGATTTCTGGGCCAACAATGCCGGCATCCTGGCTGGCGCGCTGGCAGGCGCCGCGCTGCACCCGCCGCTGCGCCGCTGGCAGATGCGGCGCCGGGCCTGATTCACCGCCCCGTCGCGGCTCAATACGGCTGTCGGGTGGGCAGCCAAACTACCATCCGGAAGGTGACACCTTACCGCAGATGCAGCAAGAAAACCCAGGCAGGTACGTTGAGGGTCAGCCAGACGGCTATTGCTGGGGTTGTGACAAAGCCTTTCCCAGGGCAAGCGCCAGTTTGGCTCTTGAATATGGCTTTGACAAAAGTTCTGTGCCGGGGGAAAGACGGCCGGTGCTGGCAAGGACATCCGTCGCGTAGCCGGACGTATAAAGAACGCTCAGGTCCGGTCTGATTTTCAGGGCCTGCTGCGCCAGAGCATGGCCATTCTCCGAATGCCCGAGAATTACGTCGGTAAACAAGAGATCGATCTTCTCTCGTTCACGAAGGATCTTCATGGCTTCTTTTGCAGATCCGGTAGCAAGGGGTGCGTAACCCAGGGCTCTCAACTGCTCTTCTACAAAGCTCCTCAAGAACG
>SKHK01000243.1 GCA_007117005.1 Paracoccaceae bacterium | reverse complement strand
GGTTCTGGCGTGGGTTCGGGCGTGGGTTCGGGCGACACCTCGGCAGGCGGGGCGCTTTCGGGAACCTCTGCATCCGGCGCGATGGTATCGGCCATCGCCTCTTCCGCCGCGTCGCGGATCGCCTGCAGCGAATCCTCGATCCGCTCCTCGACATCGGCGGCCGCCTCATCGGCACCTTCGAGGATCTCCTCGATCAGGCCTTCCGCTGCTTCGGTCGCCTCTTCGGCGCCTTCGGCTGCGGCATCGACCGCATCGCGTGCCTCGGCCTCGATCTCGTCGGCCAGCGTCGGTTCTTCCTCGGCCGCCGCGTCCTCTTCTGCCGCGTCTTCCTCGGCCTCCGGTTCCGGCTCCGGTTCGGGCTCCGGCTCCGGTTCAGGCTCCGGTTCAGGCTCGGGCTCCGGTTCCAGCACGGGCTCGGGCTCGGTGACCGCCGGCGGCGTCACGGTGTCGGCGGGCGGCGGCGTGTCGTCCTGACGGGCGAGCCAGATGCCCACACCGCCAGCCAGCACGATCGCCGCGACGATCAGGATCTTCTTCATGTCCGGTCCTCGCTTGACTATTGCCGCCTGCAATACGCCGTCTGGCCTGCCGAACGCAATCGGCTTTTGCCGGCCCGGCCCGTATCGGCAGGCTGCCGCCGGTTTCGGCCCGATCGGCGGCACTGTCGCACGGCACCGGACAGGCACTGGACAAGAGTGCGGACCTGCGGCTATTTTCCCGCGCGATACGGAACACAGCAAGGAGCACTCCCATAGCCCGCAGACCCCATAACGCCCCGCCCAGCCGCGATACCGGCCCGCGCTACAACGACAAGATCCGCGCGCCCGAGGTTCGTCTTATTGGTGCAGAGGGTGAAAACCTTGGCGTCGTCACCCCCGCCCGCGCGCTTGTCCTGGCCGAGGAGGCGGGGCTCGACCTGGTCGAGATCTCGCCCAACGCCACGCCGCCGGTGTGCAAGATCATGGATTTCGGCAAGTTCAAGTATGAACAGCAGAAACGCGAATCCGAGGCGCGCAAGAAGCAGAAGACGATCGAGATCAAGGAGGTGAAGTTCCGCCCCGGGACCGACACCCATGATTACGACGTCAAGATGCGCAATGTGCTGCGGTTTCTGGAAGGTGGCGACAAGGTCAAGGTGACGCTGCGCTTTCGCGGCCGCGAGATGGCGCATCAGCAGCTTGGGATGGAGCTTCTCAACCGCGTGGCCGATGATGTGGCCGAGATCGGCAAGGTCGAGAACATGCCGAAGCTGGAAGGCCGCCAGATGGTGATGATGATCGGTCCGCGCTGAGCGCTGGCCGATCACGCGATCGTATCGGGGGGCGCGGCTTGCTGGCTGGTCGGGTTGGGGGCGCTGCCCCCGCCGCGCCTGGCGGCGCGCCTCCCCCGGGATATTTTTGGGACAGACGATGAAGGGGCGGTATTCGCTGGCCGCAGGCGCGGCGCGGTTATGGCTCCGACAGCCAGCGGTCCAGCCGCGCGGCGTTCACGCCAAGGTCCGAGTGGCCGAAGCGCGAGCGCGACAGGGCCGTCAGGGTGGTGCCCTCTTCCGTCGGGGTCAGGCGGATGCTGACGACGTCCGGATAGCCCATCAGCCGGGTCCGCGCGACCCAGGTGACCAGACCGTCGGTGTCGGCCAGCAGGGTTGCGCCCTCGGCCTGCGCCGTGTTGTCCAGCCGCTGGCGCAGGGTGTCCGGCGGCAGGGGGCTTTGCATCTGGCGGCGCGCGAAATTGGGTGTTGACGGGTCCGGCGCCGTGACCGGGTCCACATGCCAGCGCGCCGGGTCATGCGGCGCCAGCCGCACCCAGGCCGCGAAGGCCAGGAACCCCGCGCCGGCCAGCGCGATCAGTGACATCAGGAAAGTCATCGGCTTGCCCTTCATCCGTGGCCCCTGCGCATGGGTCCGGATTTAGGCTTTCCGGCGCGTCCAGCAATAGAGGCAGATCAGTTCCATCGCCACATGCGCCCCCGCGATGGCCGTGGCGCCGGTGGTGTCATAGGGGGGCGAGACCTCGACCACATCGCCGCCCTTCAGATCGATCCCTGCCAGCCCGCGCAGGATGGCCGCTGCCTGCCAGCTGGCCAGTCCCCCCCAGACCGGCGTGCCGGTGCCGGGTGCAAAGGCCGGGTCAAGCGCGTCGATGTCGAAGCTCAGGTAGACCGGCCCGTCGCCGACGATGGCGCGCACCTGTTCGGCCACCGCATCGGGGCCCAGGCAGTGGGCGGTGGGCGCGTCGATGGTGTTGAAGCCCAGCGTGTCATCGGTCACCGTGCGGATGCCGATCTGCACTGAACGGGCGGCATCGACCAGCCCGGATTTCACCGCCTTGTACATCATCGTGCCGTGGTCGATGCGCGCCATGTCGTCATCCGGCCAGAGGTCGGAATGGGCGTCGAACTGGATCACCCGCATCGGGCCGAAGCGTTCGGCATGGGCCTGCAGGATGGGCAGGGTGATGTAGTGATCGCCGCCCAGCGTGATCGCGCCCGCGCCTGCGTCCAGGATGCCCGCGATATGGTTGCGCAGCGCGGCCGGAAAATCGGCGATGCGCGCGTAGTCAAAGGCCAGGTCGCCGTAATCGGCGATGGC
>SKHK01000094.1 GCA_007117005.1 Paracoccaceae bacterium | reverse complement strand
GCCGCTTGAGCTACCTGATGGCTCCGCGCCTGCGCCCATTGCTCACGCCGCCGAATGATGGCACACAAAAGGAGAACAGACTCGACTTACGAGTGGCCCTGAAAACGGGGGCAGGTCAATCAAGCCGGTGGCCGATTTGGCCGACCTCATCATTCATCTGCCGGATGCGTTGGCGCTTTGCGTACAAACCGATCCAGACCTTGGCAGGCCAAAGCAGGATCAAGACGGCGAGCGTAGCTAAAGGTCCGACGATCGCGCTATGGCCAAAAATACTGCCCAGCACCCCCCCGATCATGTCAGGCATGACCATTGCCAAGAAGAACACAGCCAGGAAAGACAGTGCGAAAGCTTTGCCGACGCGCTTGATTGTCTCTATTGCCCCGACTTCTCGGGAATAATGATTGTCCGACGTGAAATTGAATACGCCGATAAGCGAGTCCTTGTCCTCGAATATCGCGACGATATCCCCGACATCGCCACTGACATTCGTGAAATGATCCACGGTTGCCACTTTCTCGTCGGTCGAGAAAATCTTCCAGGTGGTGCGATTATCGTGCCGCGTCGTCACACTGCCGCCGCCGCTGTTGCCGTAAACGACCCCACCGGCCCCGGCGACCGAACCCGTGGTGATACTGCCCGAGGTCGTCGTGAGCACCTGCTCACTCGTCTCGACAATCTTGCCTACCAACATGTGTAGCATATGGTCATGTGTTCCTTGTTCGAAATGTACCAGGCGGCGTGCTGCCGGGCGTGTACATCGCCGGAATCCGGCCGCTGGACAACCGCATTTCACCCCGCGCGGCGCCTGCCGGCGCGCAAGATGCTGGAATGGCGCGGATCAGATCACAAAGCTGACATCGGGCGCGGCGGCAGCGCCAAGAGCAACCGGTGTCCAGGCCGCCCAGCCCCCCTCTTTCAGCCAGCCGACCCTACCCGCCTGCGCGCGTGAACCGGCGCAAAGAGGTGCTCAGGTCCGCCGCCTCGTACCCGCGCCCGATGACGACGATGGTGCCATCCTCGCGCCCGCCCTCGGGGCCCTGTTCGGGCAGGATCTCGGGCGATTGCACCACCCGGCGCACCGCCTGCAACAGCAGCCGCCCCGCCGGCGTGCGCACCACGCCCTTGACCCGCAGCACATCATCGCCGCGCGCATGCAGCAGCGCCGACAGCCAGACGGCAAAGGCCGTCCAGTCGGTGCTTTCGTCCAGCACCAGCCGGGCGGGAAAGACCGGCGCGGCAGCGGTACCGTCCAGCGCCGGCAGGTCCTCGGCCGCCGCATCGGGGTCCAGGGGCGGCAGGTCGGCCGGCGTGCCAAGAATGGCGGCAGAGATCGGCGCCGCGGGGTTGATCCGGCGCAACGTCGCCACCAGGCGCGACAGATCGGCCGGGCCGGCGACATCGACCTTGGTCAGGATCAGCCGGTCCGCGGTCTCTATCTGCTGGCGGCCCAGGGGTTCGCTGCGCAACTGCGCCAGCGCGTGCAGCGCATCGACGATCACCACCACCTCGGAGACCACGATGTGATAGACCAGCACCGGATCGGCGCGGATGGCCTCGACGATGGGCGCGGGATCGGCCAGGCCGCTGGTTTCCAGCACCACCTGTTCGGCGCGCGGCCCGCGCGAATCCCGCTGGCTGCGCGCGTCGCACAGGGCGCGCAGCGCGGTGATCAGGTCATCGCGCGCCGTGCAGCACACGCAGCCGCCAGACAGCACGCGCAGCCCTTCTGCCCCGGCCAGAAGCGCGTCATCGACCGGCGTTTCAGCCGCCTCGTTGACCAGCACCTCGGCCCGGCCGAAGGCGCGCTCGAACAACTGGTGGCGCAGCCAGGTGGTCTTGCCGGAACCCAGGTAGCCGCCGACCACGGTCAGCCGCAACCGCCCCTCGCTGGCCGGCTCTGCTGACGCGGTCATCTCAGGCGCCACCCACCCCTGCGGGCGCGGTAAAGCGCGGGTCCAGCGGGTCCACCACCCGGCCGGTCAGGCGCTCGACCTCGGGCCAGACGGCCTCGAGGTCCGGCACGATGGACTGGGCGCCGGAAAAGCTGGCAAGCTGGATGCCCGGCACCACGCCGCCGTCATGGGCGCTGACGCCGTAGCTGCGCAGCACCGCGTTGAGCACCTGACCGCGCCGGAACCGGGCGCGCAGCCGGTCGGGCGCTTCGCTGGCGCCGGCCTCGGTCCAGTGACCGGGCGCGGCGGGAAAACCGCAGATCGAACACATGGGCAGGCCCTCCCTTGCTGAATTTGCCGAAAACCGCCGGGGGCGCCATGGCCCCCGGCGGGTTCGGGTCAGATGACCTCGGGCCGCTTGTCGCTGTCGAAGGGATAGCGCTTGCGGAAGTCCTCGGCCATATCCTCGAATGTCATCCATTCGACGCCGTCATGGCCGTTGATGTAGTCGATCAGACGCTCCAGCATCATCAGCACCTGCGGCCGGCCGGACACATCGGGGTGGATGGTGAAGGGGAAGATGCCGTAATCCATCTCGCGATACACCCAGTCGAACTGATCGCGCCACAGCTCCTCGATGTCGCGCGGGTTCACGAAGCCGTGGCTGTTGGGCGATTTCTTCATGAACATCATCGGCGGCAGATCATCGACATACCAGTTCGCCGAAATCTCGACCAGGTCGATCTCCTTGCCGTGCTTGAGCGGCTTCATCCATTCCTCGGCGGTCTTGGAATAGTCGATGGTGGTCCACTCATCGCCCACGCGCGCATAGCCGGCCTGGAAATCGCGGTAGCTCTGGCTGTGGTCGTACTTGAAGCCGTATTTCTGCAACAGCGCGGCGGTGACGCTGGACATTTCCCACCAGGGCGCGACATAGCCGCGCGGCGCCTGGCCGGTCAGTTTCTCGATCAGGTCGATCGAGCGGACCAGCACCGCCTCTTCCTGCGTCGGCGTCATGGCGACGGGGTTTTCGTGCAGATAGCCATGCGCGCCGATCTCGTGGCCGGCATCGACGATCATCTGCATTTCCTTGGGGAAGGTCTCCAGCGTGTGGCCGGGGATGAAGAAGCTGGTGCGCATGTCGTATTTCTTGAACAAGCGCAGCAGGCGCGGGACGCCGACCTCGGTGGCGAAGATGCCGCGCTGGATGTCCGAGGGCGAGTCGCCCCCGCCGTAAGACCCGATCCAGCCGGCGACCGAGTCGATATCGGTGCCGAAGGCGCAGATGATTTTCTTGGCCATGTGATGGTTCCTCCTTGGTGATGCCGCGCTTGGTGCACACGGCGTGGTTCAGACAAGACGATGTCGTCAGCCGCGGCGGGCCCCCGCCACGTCTGGATCGACATCTTCACCCATGCCCGGGGTGAAGCGGCGCCCCGGTTGGCGCTACTGCGTGATCACGCTGGCGCCATCGGCCTGCCAGCTGACCTGTATGGCGTCGCCCGGGGCGTAACGGCCGCCGAATGTCTCGGCATGCCCCTCGATGGAGACGGGCGCGCCGTCCGGCAGTTCGACCTTGAATTCGATGATGTGGCCGACCTGTTCCATCCGGGTGATCCGCCCGTCGATGGCGTTGGTCAGCGCCGTAGCCGAGCCCGCCGCGGCGGCCTCTTGCGCGGTGTGCAGGGTCAGCGCCTCGGCCGGCAGGACCAGATGGGCGGTGCTGCCCGGCTGCGGGGGCTGGCCGCGGATCAGGGCCGCCAGCGGGCCGTAGCCGGTTTCCAGCACCGCGCTGCCGCCTTCCACCCCGCGCACGGTGCCGGGAATGATGGTGTTGTTGCCGATGAACTGCGCCACGAACAGGGTCTTGGGCCTTGTATAAAGCTCCATCGGCGGGCTGATCTGTTCGACGCGCCCGTCGCTCATCACCACGATGCGGTCGGACAGGGCCAGCGCCTCTGACTGGGCATGGGTGACGAAGACGAAGGTGATACCCAGTTCGCGCTGCAGAAGCTTCAGCTCGTTCTGGATGCTCTTGCGCAGATTGGCGTCCAGCGCGCCCAGGGGTTCGTCCAGCAGCAGGATATCGGGCTCGATGACCAGCGAGCGCGCCAGCGCGATGCGCTGCCGCTGCCCGCCGGACAGCCGGTCGGTGCGCATGTCGGCGATATCGTTCAGTTCCAGCTTTTCCAGCATCCGCGCGACCTTTTCGTCGCGCTGGGCCGGCGCCATGCCCTTTACCTCCAGCCCGAAAGCGATGTTCTGGCGCACCGTCATGTTGGGAAACAGCGCGTAGTTCTGAAAGATCATCGCCGTTGGCCGCTGTTCGGGCAAAAGGTCATTGACCCGCCGCCCCCGGATCAGCAGATCGCCCGAAGTGATGGTCTCGAACCCGGCGATCATGCGCAGGGTGGTGGTCTTTCCGCAGCCCGACGGGCCCAGGAAGGCGATGAACTCGCCCTTTGCCACATCGAGGTTGAAGTCGATCACGGCGGCGGTGCCGTCGTCATAGACCTTGCCGATGTTCTTGAGTTGAAGATCGTATGTCACCCGCGCGCATCCCGGTTTCTGGCTGTCGTTTCTGTCAGTCGTTTCTGGCTGGCGTGCCAGGGTGTTGCCGGTTCACCCGCCCCCGACGCAAAGGCACCGCGGGCGGGGTCAGGCGCCGCCGCCGCCGCTTGCAGACGGGGCGGTGCCTGTACATGCCGGGGCCCGGCTCGGCTGGTGCCGAACCCCGCTGCCGGCCGATCAGGCCGACAGGAATTCGTCCCAGCGACGGATCAGCAGGTCATACTCATCCGGCCACTGGTGCCAGTAGGCCACGTTGGCCGCGCGCTCTTCCAGCGAGCCGCCATCGCGAGTGTCGCCTTCCTGGATGCCGCGCTCGGGCTCGCCGACCCAGGGCGCGCCCTCGTACCAGAAGGCATATTTCTCGGGCGCCATGTGATCGCGCACGGCGGGCGTCGGCGAATAGTAGCCCTGTTCGGACACCGTCACCGCCGGCGGGCCGGACAGCCAGTAATCGGCATAGGCCATCACCGCCTCCAGGTTGGGCGTGCCGGCCAGCGGCATCACGCCGATCGCCCAGCCGCGATAGCCTTCCTGCATCGTGGCATAGGCACAGGGCACGCCCTGCGCCTTGACCGCCATCACCGCCGGTTGCCAGGCATCGGCGATCACCATCTCGCCCGAGGCCAGCAGGTTCACCAATTCGCCGAAATCGCCCCACAGCGCGCGGAACTGACCGGCACGCTTTTTCGAGATCAGGAAGGCCGTCGCCTCGTTGATCGCCTCGGCATCGGGGTTGCCGGGGTTGGGCACTTCCAGCAGCCCCAGCGTGTTCATCGCCATGATCGCCTGACCGAAGGCGATCAACGGGTCAACGTTCAGGCCGGTACGGCCGCGGAACTTGTCATCAAAGAGCGACGCCCAGGTCGAGGCCTCTTCATGCTCGACCAGGTCGGGCCGGTAGCCGATGGAGTCGTAGTTGTAGACCGTCGGCACCATGTTCAGCCGCGTCTGCGCCTCGTCGGCCCAGATCTGGCCCACGATCTGGCTGGCCAGGTCCCACTGGTCCGAGGGCGTGGTGAAGGTGTCACGCACATCGCTCCAGTTGGCCAGATCGGCCGGGTCGATGGTCTGGATGTTGTTGGTGGCGATCATCGCGGGCAGTCGCTCGGCGATGATTTCCCAGCAGTCGAAATTCGCCCCGCCGGACAGGATCTGCGTCTGGGTGTTGGGGAAGATGTCGGCCGTGCCGCGCACGCTGCCCACGCCGGATGCGGCCTGGAAATCCGACAGGATGCGGTCCTGCACCGTCACCGACAGGCCGACGGTCCGCAATTGCTGGCTGGCCAGATCGGCCGCAAAGGCCTGCTGGGCGCCCATGAAGGGCAGACCGCCCGCCGCAAGCGCCACGCCGCCCGTGGTTCCCTGCAGGAACCGGCGCCGGGAAAAGTTATGTCTTGTCATCTTTCTACCTCCTGTTGCGAGACTTCAGTCAGGGATTTTCAACCGGCCATCAGTAACGCCCGACCAGCAAACCCCCATCGACCACCACCACCTGCCCCGTCATGTAGCGGGCGGCGTTGGAAGACAGAAAAGTGATAACATCGGCGATATCCTCGGGCTCGCCGATGCGGCCCATGGGGATGATCTCGCCCACCGTTTCGGCGCCCTCGGGCCCCAGCGAATGTTCGCGCGACAAAAGCTGCGCGGTGCGGATATAGCCCGGCGCCACGCCATTGACGCGGATGCCCTGCCCGGCCAGTTCCACGGCCAGCGCACGCACCAGCCCCACCACCCCGGATTTTGCGGCGGAATAATGCACATGCTGGTCCCAGCCATAGGCCACGCCCATGATCGACGAGACACAGACCACGGACCCCCGACCGGCCGTCTTCATCCCCGGAATGGCGGCGCGGATCACCCGGAACATGCCCTTGAGGTCGATGTCGAAGGTCTCGTCCCATTGCGCATCGCTCAGCGCCTCGGCCGGAACGCGGCGGGCGATGCCGGCATTGGCGACGATCGCCCCCAGCGGGCCATGCGCGGCCTCGACGGCCGCGACCAGCGCCTGCGCGTCCTCGGTCGAGCGGACATCGAGCGGGTGAAACTCGGCCCGCCCGCCGGCATCGGTGATCGCCTTCGCGGTGGCCTGGCCCTCTGCCTCCAGCACATCGGTGACGATGACCAGATCACCCTGCGCGGCATGGGCACGCGCGGTCGCCGCACCGATGCCGATGCCACCGCCGGTTATCAGGACAGGACCGTTCATTGCATCACATCTCCGGAATTGGGGCCAAGCGTCTGGCCGACGAACAGCGCCGCCTGGTCCGAGCACAGGAAGGCGACGGTGGCGGCGACCTCTTCGGGCTCGCCAAAGCGGCCCAGCGGCAGTTCCGCCGCCTTTGCCACGCGCCAGTCTTCGGACAGGGCCTGCACCAGCGGCGTGTTGATCGGCCCGGGCGCCACCGCGTTGACACGCACGCCCTGCGCGCTGACCTCGCGCGCCAGAGCCTTTGTCATGCCGATGATCCCGGCCTTGACGCCGGAATAATGTACCAGTTCGACCCCGCCGATCTGGCCCAGCTGCGAGGCCATGTTGACGATCACCCCGCCGCCGCGCGCCAGCATCCCCGGCAGCGCGGCGCGCATGCACAGGTAGGTGCCACGCAGATGCACCGCCACCATGCGGTCGAAATCCGCGGGCGCCAGATCGGTGAAACGCGCCTGGTGGACGTGGCCTGCGTTGTTGACCAGATGCGTGCAGGGCCCGAAAGCCGCCGTGCAGGCATCGACCATCGCCGCCACATCGCCCTCGTCCGAGACATCGCCCCCCACCGCCAGGGCCGCCGGCCCGATTTCCGCGGCCACGGCCTGGGCGCGCGCGGCATCGTAGTCGTTGACCACAACGCGGTAGCCGTCGCCCGCCAGCCGCAGCGCGATGGCCCGGCCGATGCCGGAGCCGGCGCCGGTAACGATGGCCACGGGCGGGGCGGCAGCGGCCATCAGATATCCTCCTGCCGGGCGATCTTCTTGGCGCGGCGGGTGCTGAGATACAGCAGGATGCCGAACACCGTCAGCAGCGCGAAGGAAAACAGCGTCGTCAGCACCCCGAAGGCAAAGATGTTGGGGTGAATTTCCACCGCGAAGGTGGCGTAGATGGTGCGCGGCAGCGTCAGGTCCGACCCGCTGGCAAACAAGGTGCGCGGGAATTCGTCATAGGACAGCGTGAAGGCGAACAGCATCGAGGACAGCACACCGGGAAAGACGATGGGCAGCGTCACCTTGCGGAAGGTCCGGATGGGCGAGACGCCCAGCGACCAGGATGCCTCTTCGACCGAAGGGTCGAAGCGATTGAAGATCGCCAGCATCACCAGAAAGGCGAAGGGGAAGGTGTAGACCACATGCGCCACAAAGGCCGTGCCCCACCAGCTGCGGCTGATCCCCAGTTCAGAGGACAGCAGCGAAATGCCCAGCCCGGTCAGCACGCCCGGCACCATCATGCCCAGCACGATCAGGTAGAACACCACGCCGGAGCCCCGGAACCGGCGCCGGAAAGCCTGGGCGGAAATCACGCCCAGTACCGTCGCCGTGACCATGGTCATGAAGGCCAGGGTCAGGGACCGGAACAGTGCCTCGCGCAGGTGCAGCGGCGCCACGCGCGTGACCTCGGTCATGCCGAACAGGTGGCGATACCAGTAGGTCGACCATTCGATGATGGGAAACTGCGGCCCGCCGTCCGGCCCCGCCTGAAAGGACAGGATGCCCAGCACGATGAACGGACCGTAAAGGAACAGGATGAACAGGGCCAGATAGACGCCCAGGATCGGCTTCAGGATGCGCGATTCCATGGCTCAGAGCTCCCGCTTCAGATCGACCACGCGCAAGAGCATGGCGATGACGATGCCGATGATTACCGTCAGGACCACCCCAACCACCGAGGCAAAGGCCCATTTCAGCGACCCCACCTGGGTGACGATGATATTGCCCAGCAGGTTCACCTGACGGCCCGACAGCGCCGCCGAGGTGGCGAATTCGCCCAGCACCATCACGCTGACGAAGATCGACCCGACCACCACACCGGGCAGGCTGAGCGGCAGGATGATGCGGGTAAAGATGCGCCCGAAGCCCGCGCCCAGGTCGCGCGCGGCCTCCAGCACGTTGCGGTCGATGCGGCTGAGCATGAAGGCGATGGGCCCGACCATGAACACCACATAGATCTGCGTCATGCCGATGATGACAGAGAGCTGCGAGAAGAGCAGCACGTCGATCGGCGCCGAGGTGATGCCGAATTTCTGCAGCAGGATGTTGATTGCCCCCTCGCGCCCCAGCATCGGCCGCCAGGCCAGCACCCGGATCAGAAACGAGGTCCAGAACGGGATCACGCAGATGATCAGCAGCGCGATGGACAGGTTGCGGCTGCGCACGAAGATGCCGATGAACAGCGCGGCCGGATAGCCCACCAGCAGCGTCGCCGCCAGCACGATCAGCCAGATGCGCACCGTCGTCCACAGCGAATTCAGATAGGTGGACGAGGTGAAGAAATCCCGCCAGCTGTCCAGCGTCGGGGTCGGATTGATGGCGAATGTCGTCTGCGTCCAGAACGACACGTAGACGATCATCAGGATCGGCGCGACCAGGAACAGCGTCATCCAGATGACGCCCGGCGTGATCAGCAGCCAGGCAGTGCCCTCGCCAGAACGGCCGGGCGAGGCGGCCACTGCAGGGGCCGGAGCCGGGGCCAGGTCTTTGGCGGGGGCGCGTGAGGCGCTCTTGTCCGTCATGGCGACTATATCCTATCCAGCGGCGCTTTGTCCGAAGACGATGGCGTGATCGGGGTCCCAGCGCAGCGTGTAGCGCTGCCCGGTCAGGAATTCGGGCGGGGCACCCATGCTCATGTGATGCTCCGTCTCGACGATGCGGCCGTCCTCGCCCTCGAAGAAGGACACGACCGACGAGCCCAGATATTCGCTGGCACGAAAGGTTGCGTGCAGCGCCGGGGCCGGGGCGGCGGGGTTTTCGGGCTCGACGATCATCCGGTCGAAGCGGATGCCGTAGAGCGCCTCATCAGCCGGCCGCGCCGGGGGCGTGGACACCGTGCCGAAGGGGCCGGCGAACTGCCCCTGGGCCGGGATGGTGCCGGCAAAAAGGTTGTAGCGGTTGAGAAACCGCGCGACATTCGGCGTTTCCGGCGCGTGATAGACCGTGTCCGGCGCGCCGATCTGCAGCACCCGGCCGCGGTCCAGAACGGCCACCCGGTCGCCCATCGCCAGGGCCTCGGTCTCGCTGCCGGTGACATGCAGGAAGGTCACGCCCAGTTCCTGCCGGATGCTGCGCAATTCGTTGCGCATGCGCGCGCGCAGATTGGCATCCAGCGCGCCCAGGGGTTCGTCCAGCAGAACCAGCTTCGGCCCCTTCACCAGCGTGCGGGCCAGCGCCACGCGCTGCTTCTGGCCACCGGAAATCTGATCGGTGCTGCGGCCTTCCAGCCCGGACAGCCCCACCATCTCCAGCATTGCCAGGGCGCGGCGCTCCGCCTCGGCCGGGCTGACCGCGCCCTTGTCGGCATTGATCAGCCCGTAGGTCACGTTCTGCAGCACCGACATGTTCGGAAACAGCGCGAAGTTCTGGAACACGAAGCCAATGCCGCGCTCATGCGGCGGCTGGCCCGTGACATCATGGCCGTTGAAATGCACGCGCCCGGCGTCGGGCACCTCGAACCCGGCGATCACGCGCAGAAGCGTCGTCTTGCCAGACCCGCTGGGCCCCAGCAGCGAGACGTACTCGTTGCCTTGCACGGCCAGAGATACCCCGTCCAGCGCCGGCACGTCTCCGTATCGCTTGACCACGCCTTCGAGGCGTAGAACCGGGCTTGCGTCACTCACGGCGCACTCCTGTCGCTATGGCGGGACGGTGCACAAGGCGGCACTGAGATGCTGCCCCCTTCCGCTTCTTCCGCCCTGACTTCCGTGTCGTTAACTTGTGTCTTTTGTATCAAGAGCGCAGTTTCCATCACCTGTCAATCACCACGTTATACAGTTTTCTGCAGGTCGGGATCAGCTTTTCCGCATGCTGCCCGAGATTTGATATGCTTATTGTATAATTTAGGCACTTTTTAAATCTCCGTCAGATAGGGGGCGACCGTCGCCGAGCCGCCCAGCACCGCCACGATCTTCAGCCGGGCGAGGCTCTTGTCGGCCATCAGTTGCAGATGGGCGCGCAGTTCCTCGGCGGCGGCGTCGATGCGCCGGCGGGCCAGAAGGCCGAAAAGCGCGTGATATTCCGCCCGGTCCACGGTGCTGCCCGGCAGGCCCAGTTCGACCAGCGCGCGATTCGCGGCCAGCGGCAGAAAGCGCGCCCGGCGCATGGTATCGACCAGTTCGACATTCGGCGCACGGGCCGCACCGGCCTCGAACAGGGCCTCTTCCAGCGTCTCGTCATCAACCTGATGGGCCTTCAGGGCCAGGTTTTCGCTGATCCCTTCGATGGCGGCGTAATCAATATACGGCTCGGCCAGGCGCAGCGCGGCGGGTTCCAGGATCGCGCGCAGCTGAAAACGGTCGCGCAGGATGCGCGCGGTCAGCGGCCCGGCCGTCCAGTGCGAGCTCTGGCTTTTCCGGATCAGCCCGCGTTCATGCAGCCGGCCCAGGATCTCGCGCGAGACAGTGCGCGAGACGCCCAGATGATCGGCCAGCCCCGCCTCGACCAGACGGTATTCGCCAAAGATCAGGCTGGCGGCGACCTCGCGTTCGACCTGTTCGTAGAAATGCTGCCAGGTGCCGCGCGTGCCCAGCGCGCGCGCCACATCCGGCGGAATGTCCAGCGCATCCAGCGCGGCCGTGCCGCCGCTGGCGCGCCGCTGCCCACCGGGTACGGGTTCGACGATATAGCCCTGCCCGTCCAGCCGCCGGATGCGCCCCTCATCGGACAGCACGCGCAGCGCGGCGTTGACCGGCGCGCGGCTGGTCTGCAGCCGCTCGGCCAGCGGCCCCTCCTTCAGCACCGCGCCTTCGGGAATGGCGCCCGCGGCGATGTTGCTGCGCAACACGCGCGCCACCAGTTCATAGCGCCGCAGCGTGGCAAGGGGGTTCGCGCTCATGGGCATGCCCCCCCCTGCCGCATGGCGCGCCCGAACCGCGCCCAGGCCCGCGCGGCGTAGTTGTGTTCGTCCATCGCCGAATTCCACACCGCGACATGGCGCGCCCGGTTCCAGTAGCCGCCGCCCGGCCGCCGGCTGCCCGCCCGCACCGCCGTCTGGCCAAAGGGATCGGGCAGGTCGATCTCGGCGGGGCGCCCCTCGTACCAATAGGCCCATTCCTGCGGCGACACCGATTGGCGCACGCGCTCGGGCACCGACATGTAATAGCCGCGCCGCGCCATGATTGCCCCCGCGCAGCCCGAAAGCCACCAGTTGAGGTATTCATAGGCCATGTCCAGCGGCGCGCCCTGCAGATGCCGCGCCAGCGCCAGCCCGCCATGCCAGGCGCGATAACCCTCTGCCGGGACGGCCTCGACGAAACTGTCGCCCATCGCGCCCAGCCCCCCGTAGGCGGGCGACCACATGCTTTGCACGCTGACACTGCCCCCGCGCACCAGCTCGGCGGCCTGATCGGCGGTGCGCCACAGGCAACGGAAATGGCCCTGCCGGCGGCGGTCTTCCAGAAGCGCCATCAGGGCGTCGATTTCGGCCACGGTCAGATTGCCCAGGTCGCCGAAACACATCGCGCCCGAGGCCTCGGCGGCCAGTGCAGCATCCAGCAGGCCGATCGCCGGCTCATCGACCAGCGCCGCCCGACCGCCCGCGCGCGGTGACAACAGCAGCGCCCAGCTTGCGCCCTCGGGGTCCACCGCGTCAAAGACGCGACGGTCGAAGCCGAAACTGTCGAAATTATGCACCGTCGGCAGCATGGCGACATGGCGCGAGGGGACCGGCCCCAGAAACCCGTTCGGCTGCACGTAAAGCCGCGACACCGGCCGGTCGCCATATCCCGGCGAGGCGAACTTGCTGATCCGCCCTTCGCGCGTCAGCGGGCTGACATGGTCCCAATCGGCGATGCGCTGCGTATCGATGGACTGCAACGCGCCCCAGAACCAGACGATGTCCAGATTGTGGAAGCACTGGTCATAGATGTCATAGCTGTCCGGCGCGGTGGCGGCCTTGTGCTCGCAGTTCTGGAAATCCAGCACCTCGAATTCAAGGCTCAGGCCCAGGTCGGCTTCGGCATGGTGGCGGATGGGCTCGATCAGCGACACTTCGGTGCCGAGGATCCGCAAGCGGCGGTCTATGCGCCGGATGGCGGGCGCGCCGGGCAGGGTCATGGGGGCATCCCTTTGCTGCGGGGGTGGTCGTCCACCAACCGCCGCGATTGCGCGCGACCTGTCAAGCCTGCCAGCCGCCCTGCCAGCCGCCACTGCCCGGGCCGATCGCCGGCGCAAACGCCGATACCGGCCCGCCCCGCAACCGGCCCGGCGTGGGGCCTGCGGGGGGGCAGCATCGATGCTCTTGTTTTGCGCCTGGCCGTTCATCTGTCCTCATGCCACGGGGAACGCCAATGTCTGGGCCGCAAGGGTACCGGCAGACCCGGCAGCGCCCTCGACCGAAGTGTAGGCGCCGCCCGCCCGCCGGTCTTGGCGCTGAGCGCATCACGGCTTGCCTGTGCATGCACAAGCGCCGTGCAGGGCGCGCGACCGGGCGCCTGACTGGCCGGCATAGCGCATCTGCCGCAAAATTTATGCGCCGACAGAAAAACGCTTTGTCGCGCGATCGGCTACACTCGCAGCAGGAGATGCGCGAATCACCGCGCCGAAACGGATGAACGGCGCGCCATGACGAACGTTGACGCATGCAGGGATGACAGCACCATGACGGCGCAACAGGACAAGGCGGTCGCCAGGCTGGGCGGCGACGACTGGCAGAAGCTGGTTTCCGAAGCCTATTTCCCCCTCGACGTGGACATGCGCGACCGCGGCGCGTTCCGCGGGGCCATGCAGAACTGGAGCCTGGGCGACATGGCCCTGTCGCGCATCGATTGCGACGGGCTGATCTATCACCGCCACCGGCGCCATTTCGTGAATGAAACCCAAAGCGCGCTGTTGATCGCCGTGCCCGAGGATGCCGAGGTCGGCTTCAACCAGGGCGACCGGCGCACCGAATGCAAGCCCGGTGGCTTTCTGGTGGAACGCGGCGATGCGCCCTATGAATACTGGCACAACCGGCGCAACCGGCAATGGGTGTTCAAGGTGCCGACGGCAAGCGTGCGGGCGCGGGTGGGCGCGTCGGAGCGGCTGGGCGGGCTGACCTTTGACGCGCGCAGCGGTGTGGCGTCCTATTTCCTGTCCAGCCTGCGCAATGTCGCCGCGCATGTCGAACATCTGGATGCCCCCGCGCGCGAGGCCGCGGGCAGCCACATGCTGGAACTGCTGTGCCTGACCATCGCCGCTGACCAGCGCGTGCTGGGCAGCAACCAGTCCTCGATCCGCGCCGCGCATCTGGCCCGCGCCGAGCAGTTCATCCGCGAAAACCTGAAGGACCCGGCGCTGTCGCCGCAGATGGTGGCCGATGGCTGCGGCATCTCGCTGCGTTACCTGCAGCGGCTGTTCCATGAAACGGATCAGTCGATCATCACCTATATTCGCGAACGCCGGCTGAAGCGCAGCGACGAGGACCTGCGCTCCAGCATCGCGCGGGTGTCCATCGCCGAGATCGCCTATCGCTGGGGTTTTGCCGACCAGTCGCATTTCTCGAAACACTACAAGGCGCATTTCGGCCGCACGCCCAGCGAGACCCGAAAGGAGGCCGCGCGCTTCATCGCAAGCCGCTGACCGAACCCGCCCGCCGTCGTCAAAGGGGCGCCGCGCGCCCGATGATACCCAGTAACCGCCCGGGCCTCGCGCTCAGGGCGCACGATAGACCTGTCCCGTGACAACCGAAGGAGAAACCATGTCCAGCACGCGCGTCGCCGTCGATGTCGGTGGTACATTCACCGATATCTGCATCATGGACGAAGAAACCGGCGCTATCCGGATCGAAAAGATCGGCTCCACCCCCGATGACCCGATGAAGGCGGTCATGGACGGGGTGGGCATCGCGGGGATCGACCTTAGCCAGGTCACCATGTTCTCGCACGGCACCACGGTCGCCACCAATGCGCTGATCACCCGCAACCTGCCGCGCACCGCCATGGTCACCACCGAGGGCTTTCGCGATGTCGTCGAGATCCGACGCGCCACCAAGGAAGACCTGTGGGACACCTACAAGGACGTCGCCAAGCCCTATATCCCGCGCCGTGACCGGCTGACCGTGCGCGAACGGGTCGATGCGGACGGCAACATCCTGGAATCGCTGGACGAGGAAGGCGCGCGCCGCGTCGCCGAGGTGCTGAAGAAGCGCGGCGTGAAGTCGATCGCCGTGGGCTTCATGAATTCCTACGTGAACCCCGAAAACGAACGCCGCATGCGCGCCATCCTGAAGGAAGTCATGCCGGATGTGCCGGTCTCCCTTTCGGCCGAGATCATGCCCGAGATCTTCGAGCACGAGCGCTTTTCCACCGCCATGGCCAATGCCGTCGTCTCGCCGGTGGTGGTCGATTACGTATCGCGCCTGGGCGAAAAGCTGGAAGAGGGCGGCTATAGCCGCGAATTGTTGCTGCTGCATACCGGCGGCGGGGTCATGACGCCGCATGCGGTGCGCGATTTCGCCGCCCGCCTGGCCGGGTCCGGCATCGCCGCCGGGGCCATCGCCAGCCGGTTCATCGGCAATCTGTGCGGCTTTCCCAACACCATCGGCTTCGACATGGGCGGCACCTCGACCGATGTGTCGGTCAGCTATCAGGGCGAGCCGCGCATCACCAAGGACTGGTATATCGAATACGGTTATCCGATCCGCTTTCCGTCGATCGAGGTGCTGACCATCGGCGCGGGCGGCGGTTCGCTGGCCTGGCAGGACGAAGGCGGCTCGCTGCGCAACGGGCCGCAATCGGCGGGCGCCCATCCGGGGCCGGCCTGCTACAAGAACGGCAACGAGGTGGCCACCAATACCGACGCCAATGTGGTGCTGGGCCGGCTGGGCACGTCGCTGGCCGGCGGCAAGATCACGCTGGACCCCGCGCTGGCCGAAGCCGCCGTGCGCCGCACCGTGGCCGAACCCTTCGGCATGGACCTGCATGACGCAGCCGAGGCCATCGTGCGCGTGGCCAATGCCAACATGGCCAATGCGGTGCGGCTGTTGTCGATCTCGCGCGGGTATGACCCCAGGGATTTCGCGCTTTGTGCCTTTGGCGGCGCGGGCGCGCTGCACGGCGCGGCCATCGCGCGCGAGTTGTCCATTCCCACGGTCATCGTGCCGCCCAGCCCGGGCGTGACCTCGGCGCTGGGCTGCCTGCTGGTCGATATCCAGCATGATTTCTCCGACAGTTTCATGCGCCGCGCCGATGACACCGACCCCGCCGATATCGAGGCGCTGTTCCAGCGCATCGAGAGCGAGGCCCGCGCCCAGCTGAAGCGCGAGGGCGTCGAGCCCGCCAACATGGTGCTCAGCCGCACGGTCGAGATGATGTATCAGGGCCAGTGGCGGTCACTGCAATTGGACGCGCCGGCAAAGGTCACCGATGTGGACGAGCTGGTGGACGCCTTCCACCGCGAGCATGAGCGCGAATACAACTTTGCGCGCAAGGATGCCGGCGTGTCCTTCTTCCGCGTCGCGGTCAAGGCGGTGGGGATCGTGCCGAAGGCCGACCTGCAGAAACACCCCGAACGCCCCCATACGCCCGAACCCCTGGGCCAACGGCCGGTCTGGTTCGACGGGCAGGCGCATGAGGCCACGCTTTACCAGCGCGAAGGGCTGGAGGCCGGCGCGCAGATCGAAGGCCCCGCCATCATCGAGCAATTCGACAGCACGACGGTGGTGCCGCCCGGCATGTCGGCCACTGTCGACGCATTCATGAACATCCGCATCGAGACGAAGGTCTGAGCCATGAACACGGACACGAAAACCCGCGATCCGCTGCACCCCGTCACTTTCGAGGTGCTGAAGAATTCCTTCATCACCTCGGTCGATCAGATGGCCGAACAGATGCTGCGCACCTGTTATTCCTTCGTGATCTACAACCGGGACTTTTCCAACGCGCTGCATGACGCGCAGGGCAATTCGGTGGCGCAGGGCAACCAGGATATCGCCGTGCATGTCGGCACGCTGCATTTCACCTGCAAGGACGTGATCCGCGTCTTCGAGGGCGAGATGATGCCGGGCGATGTCTATGCCATCAACGACCCCTATGCCGGCGGCACGCATCTGTCCGATGTTCGCCTGGTGCGGCCCATCTTTGACGATGACACGCTGATCGGCTTTTCGCAGTCGAACGGGCACTGGTCTGATCTGGGCGGCTCTGTCCCCGGCTCCTTCGACGTCTCGGCGCGCGACATGTTCCGCGAGGCCGTACGCATCACGCCCGTGCGCCTGTTCCGCGCCGGCGAGTTCTGCCACGACGTGGCCGGCATGATCGCCGCCAACACGCGCGATCCGGGCTCTATCCTGGGCGATATCCATTCGCAGGCCAGCGCCACCGCCGTATCCGAACGCGAGATCCTGCGCCTGGTGCGCAAATACGGGCGCGATCAGGTGCTGCAGGGCATGGACGAGGTGCAGGATTACGTCGAACGCGCCGTGCGCCAGCGCATCGCCGCCCTGCCAGACGGCACCTGGCAGACGGTGGATTACATCGACCGCGACCCCGCAAAGGGCGAGGGGATGATCCCCATTCATATCAAGATGACCATCAAGGGCGATGAAATCCATTACGATTTCACCGGCAGCCACCCCACCATCGCGTCGATCTACAACTCGGCGCCCGGGGCCACCTTTTCGGCCGTGGTGGCGGGGATGAAGACATTCTTCCCGGACCTGCCGTTCAACAGCGGCTTCTTCCGCACGGTCAGCATCTCGGCGCCGGAAAACAGCGTGGTCAGCGCGCAATGGCCGGTCGCCGTGACCGGGTTCCTGATGCCCTTCGAAAAGATCATGAACTCGATCTTCGAGATGTGGTCACAGATCATGCCCGAACGCGCCATTGCCTGTGCGTTCAACCTGGAATATCTGCTGGCCGGCGGGCGGGACCTGCGCACGCCTGAAAAACCGATCTTCATGTTCTACGAATGGCTGCCCGGCGGCTGGGGCGGGCGCAACGGCAAGGACGGCTCGGACGTGACCTCGGCCTGTTTCGGCGTCGGCCTGCAATCGCAGCCGAACGAGGGCAACGAACGCGTGAATCCCACACGCACCACCGAGTTCCAGATCCTGCGCGACAGCGCGGGCCCGGGCAAATGGCGCGGCGGGACCGGGTTGCAGAAGACCTCGCTGCTTCTGGACAGCGAAGACGCGGTCATGTCCTATATCTGCGACCGCGAACGCGCCGTGGTCTGGGGGGTCGAGGGCGGCCTTCCCTCGATGCCGCACGGCCTGTCGATCCGCCGCGCGGGCGAGGCGCAGGCGAAATGGCTGGGCTCGGTCTTTTCTGACTACCCGGTCCATACCGGCGACGAATTCGCCCGGCCCACGGCGGGCGGCGGCGGCTTTGGCGACCCGCTGGAGCGTGACCCGCAGGCAGTCTGCACCGATGTGATCGACGACTATGTGTCGATCGACCGCGCGGCCAAGGACTACGGCGTGGTGATCCGTGAAATCGACGCCGATCTGTGCGAATACGCTGTCGACGAGGACGCCACCGCCGCCTTGCGCGCCCACATCCGCGCCAAGCGCAAGGACTGGGCGCGCATGGACCCGGCCGAGGTTGCAGAGCTTTACCGCAAGGGCGAGATCGACGCGCTGGACGCGGTGCGCCGCTATGCCGTGATCCTGGACTGGGAAACCGGCGAGGCGCTGGAAAAGACCACCGCGCAGTTCCGCGAAAGCTTCGAGAAACGCACCGTCGCGCACTGGTCCTGACCGCGCTGAGATACCGGCGTCACCCCACCGCCCCGGCGAGCCACTCGCCGGGGCGGTCTGCTTTCGGACAGGCGAGACGCTGAAAGCGTCCCTGTACACCCCGGCTTTAGCGGCGAAACAAGGGCAGCCCCTGACGGGGGGAGGGGCAGGCAGGCGCTGCCAAGACGAACCGGCGCCGGTCAGGGCATCGCCGACAAACCGTCCCCGCGCGGCCCGCACCACGACCATCAGCAGACGGTCTCCGGCGTCAGCTTTCCTGCGCGCGCAGATAGGCGATGGCCTGCCGGGTCGCGCCATCGCGGTTCTCGGCCGATGCGGCGCCCGACAGCACAGGCGCCAGCTCGCCGGCCAGTTCCTTGCCCAGTTCGACCCCCCATTGGTCAAAGGAATTGATGCCCAGCAGCACCCCTTCGACAAAGACGCGGTGTTCATAAAGCGCCAGGATCGCGCCCAGCGTGGCCGGGGTCAGTTGTGGATAGAGCAAAAGGGTCGAGGGCCGGTCGCCCGGAAAAGCCCGATGCCGCGCCAGCCGGTCGGCCTGCGCCGCATACAGCCTTCGGTCGGCGAGTTGCGCGCGCGCGCGCGATGCGCTGCGCCCTTTCATCAGCGCCTCGGCCTGGGCCAGGCAATTGGCGACCAGAAGGCGGTGCTGATCGGCCAGCGCGGGTTCATGCCCGCGCGCGGCCAGCAGGAATTCGCAGGGCACGACATCGGTGCCCTGGTGCAGCAACTGGAAAAACGCGTGCTGCCCGTTGGTGCCCGGCTCGCCCCAGACCACGGGGCCAGAGGGCAGCGCCAGATCGCTGCCATCCATCGCCACGCGCTTGCCGTTCGATTCCATCTCCAGCTGTTGCAGATAGGCTGGCAGACGCGCCAGGCGCTGGTCATAGGGGATCACGGCACGGCTGGCATGGCCGCAGATCTGCCGGTGCCAGACCCCGGTCAGGGCCAGCATAACCGGCATGTTCTGCGCCGGCTCGGCGGTGCGGAAATGGCGGTCCATCGCCGCGGCACCGGCCAGGAAGGCACGAAAATTTTCCGGCCCGATGGCGATCATCAGGCCCAGCCCGATGGGCCCCCAGACCGAATAGCGCCCGCCCACCCAGTCCTCGAATCCGAAGACGCGCGCGGGATCGATGCCGAAAGCCGCCGTGCGGTCAGTGGCCGAGGACAGCGCCACGAATTGCCGCGTGGGCACCGGCAGCGCGCGCGCCATCCAGTCCCGCGCGACATGGGCATTGGCCATGGTCTCCTGCGTGGTAAAGGTCTTGGACGCCACGATGATCAGCGTGGTTTCCGGGCTCAGGTCGCGCAACGTGTCCTGGATATGCGCCGGATCGACATTCGAAACGAAATGCACCCGCGGCCCGTCATGAAAGGGGCGCAGCGCCTGCACCGCCATGGCCGGGCCCAGATCCGAGCCGCCGATGCCGATATTGACCACATCGGTGATCCGCCCGCCGACACCGCGGATGCGCCCGTCGCGCAGATTGTCGGCGAAATCGGCCATACGGTCCAGGGTCGCGCGCACATCGTCCATGACGTCGCGCCCGTCCACCTTGACCGGCCCGGCATCGAGATTGCGCAGCGCCGTGTGCAGGACCGCGCGCCCCTCGGTGGCGTTGATCGGCGCGCCGGTGAACATCGCCTCGCGCTGCACCTCAAGCCCGCTTGCCTGCGCCAGATCGGTCAGGGCCGCGCGCGTGGCGGCGTCGATATTGCAACGGGAATAGTCGAACAGCATCGGCCCGGTGGCCGCATCGTCCATGCTGACCGAGAATTCGGCCGCGCGGTCGGGGTCCTTGAAAAGATCGACGACGGGCCGCTTCGCGGTCTTTTTCCGGCGCGCATGAAGCGCTGCCCACAGGTCGGTCTTTCGGTCCGTGTTGCGGTCCGTCTGGCGATCATCAGGGTGCATGGCGTGCCTTGCTGGTCTTCCTGCCTGTCTTCATGCCAGCAAGCACCGCTTTTGCCCAGATGAAAAGCACAAGCAAAACAACGGTGATTACCGAAAACGGGTTGCGCGGGGTGGCCGGGCACGGCAAGCAGGGCGGATGAGCGGCGATCGCATCCTGACCGGCGAGGCCTGCATGGCCGAAGGCATGGCCTGGCTGGCCGCGCGCGAGCCGCGTTTCGCCCGCGCCAAGGCGCTGTGCGGCACGCCGCCCCTGCGCCGGCGGCCGGACGGATTTGCCGCGCTGATGGGCGCCATCGTCAGCCAGCAGGTATCGACCGCCGCCGCCCGCGCCATCACCGCGCGCCTGCACGTCGCCGGGCTGGACAGCCCCGACGCCATCGCGCAAGCGACCGACGAGGCCCTGCGCGCCGCCGGGCTGTCTCGCCAGAAGATCCGCTACCTGCGCGCGCTGGCCTTGGCGGACATCGATTTCGTCGCCCTGCGCGACACCCCCTCGCCGCAGATCGTGGCGCAGTTGACCACCCTGCCCGGCATCGGCCGCTGGACGGCCGAGATCTACGCCATGTTCAGCCTGGGCCGCGCCGATGTCTTCGCCCCGGCCGACCTGGCGCTGCAGGAATCCACGCGCCTGCTCTTCGACCTGCCCGACCGCCCGCGCGAGGCCGCGCTGCGCCGAATGGCCGAGGAATGGTCGCCCTGGCGCACGGTTGCCGCAGGGATGCTGTGGGCCTATTACCACCACGCGAAGAACCGCGAAGGCATCGGCTGAAAGGACGCAGACATGGCCCGGAAACTGCAATCGGACCGCAAGGGCGCGGCACAAGGCACGGCCACATCGGCGGTGATCTTCGTGCATGGCTACGGCGCGGATGGCGCGGACCTGCTGGGCCTCGCGGACCCGCTGGCACCGCATCTGCCGCAGACCGCCTTTTACAGCCCCAACGCGCCAGAACGCTGCACGGGCAACCCGATGGGCTATCAGTGGTTTCCCATCCCCTGGCTGGACGGCTCATCCGAAGAGGCCGCGCGCGACGGCATGGCGGCCGCGGCCGATGACCTGAACGCCTTTGTCGATCATGTGCTGGCGGCCGAGGGGCTGACGCCGGACGCGCTGGCGCTGGTCGGCTTCAGCCAGGGCACGATGATGAGCCTGCATATCGCGCCCCGCCGCACCGCGCCGCTGGCCGGGGTGGTGGGCTTTTCCGGCCGGCTGCTGAACCCCGAGGCACTGGCGGGCGAGGCGATCAGCAAGCCCCCCGTGCTGCTGATCCATGGCGATGCCGACGAGATGGTGCCGGTGCAATCCCTGGCCGAGGCAGGCGACGCGCTGGTCAAGGCCGGGTTCGAGACCTATGCCCATGTCTCAAAGGGCACGGGCCACGGCATCGCCCCGGACGGTCTGTCACTGGCGCTGGGCTTTCTGCGCGACAAGCTGCCGGGCGGGCAGACGTAAGGCCGCGGCCGGCTTGACGCCGCCCTGCCCCTTTTCTGCCCGTCTTTTGCACAACCGTCACAGACCTGCGGCAGGGTGGCACGGCCCCATATCAGGGGGCTTGTCAGATTTCGAACGCCGGATATAGTCATCCTGCCCGGTGTCGCAACATGGGGAGGCAGGGGTCCATGGATGGTGATTTCCGGCGCGATTTCGTGCATGAACCGGCCGCGCTGAAAACCTTTCCGGCGTTGGTGCTGAACGCCGATTACCGCCCGCTTTCCTATCTGCCGCTCTCGCTATGGCCATGGCAGGACGCGATCAAGGCGGTCTGGCTGAACCGCGTGGATATCGTCGCCGAATACGATGCCACGGTGCGCAGCCAGCGCATGGAGGTGCGCATCCCCTCTGTCGTGGTGCTGAAGGATTACGTGAAACCGCGCCGGCGCGTGGCCTTCACGCGCTTCAACCTTTTCCTGCGCGACGAATTCACCTGCCAGTATTGCGGGGCAAGGCATGATCTGACCTTTGACCATGTGCTGCCGCGCGCGCTGGGCGGCGTGACCAGCTGGGAAAACGTCGTCGCGGCCTGCGCGGCCTGCAACCTGAAAAAAGGCTCCAAGACGCTTCGCCAGTCCGGCATGAGCCTGCGCCGCCGCCCCGCCCGGCCCTCGGCGCAGCAACTGATCGATACCGGGCGCCGCTTTCCGCCGCAGTATCTGCACGAAAGCTGGACCGATTTCCTGTATTGGGATGTCGAACTGGAAGCATAGCCGCTCCAGCCGCCCGGCGACCTTCGCACCCCTTGCCCTTTGCCCGCGCAGGCGTCAGCTTGCGCCTGACGGTTATCACCAAGAGGTTCCATGGTCGCCCGCGTCATTCCAGTCAGCCCGTTCGACCTGGTGCTCTTCGGAGCGACCGGCGATCTGGCGCTGCGCAAGGTGCTACCGGCGCTGGCGCACCGCTTTGCCGACGGACAGATGCCGAAGGGCGCCCGCATCATCGGCGCCGCGCGCAGCGAGATGGACAGCGATACCTTCCGCGCGATGGTGGGAAAGGCACTGGCCGATACCCCCAACCCCGCCCCGCCGGCGCGGCGAAAGGCGTTTCTTGCCCGGCTGGACTATGTGACGCTGGACGCGCGCGGCGATGCCGGCTGGCAGGTGCTGCGCGACCAGTTGCGCGGCGACGTGATCCGCGCCTTCTATTTCTCCGTCGCGCCGGGCCTTTTCGAGCCGCTGGCCGAAAGGCTGGACCGCTGGGCACTGGTCACGCCGGACACGCGCGTGGTGGTGGAAAAGCCCTTTGGTCATGACCTGGACAGCGCGCAGGCGCTCAACACCATGCTGGCGCGGCATTTCACCGAGGCGCAGATCTACCGGATCGACCATTATCTGGGCAAGGAGACGGTGCAGAACCTGATGGCGGTGCGCTTTGCCAATATCCTGTTCGAGCCGCTGTGGAACGCCCGCTTCATCGACCATGTGCAGATCACCGTCGCCGAAAGCGGCGGCGTCGGCGGGCGCGGCGCCTATTACGACGGCGCCGGCGCGATGCGCGACATGGTGCAGAACCATCTGATGCAGCTTTTGTGCCTGACCGCGATGGAACCGCCCCACCGTTTCGACGCCGATGCCATGCGCGACGAAAAGCTGAAGGTGATCCGCGCGCTGGACCCGGTTGCACCGGACCGGGTCGTGCGCGGGCAATACGGGGCGGGCGAAAGCGGGCCGTCGCTGCTGGACGAACTGGGCAACCCCGGCAGCGACACCGAAAGCTATATCGCGCTGAAGGTGGGGATATCGAACTGGCGCTGGAAGGGCACGCCATTCTACCTGCGCACCGGCAAGCGGCTGGCCGCGCGGGTGTCCGAAATCGCCGTGACCTTTCGTGACCCGCCGCATTCCATCTTTGGCGAGAACGCGCGCTGGCGCGAGAATGTGCTGGTCATCCGTCTGCAACCGGATGAAGGCATGGACCTGCGCGTGATGATCAAGGAACCGGGACCGGGCGGCATGCGGCTGAAGGATGTGGCGCTGGACATGAGCTTTGCCGAGGCGCTGGGCGATGACACGCCCATCCCGGATGCCTATGAACGGCTGATCATGGATGTGATACGCGGCAACCAGACGCTGTTCATGCGCGGCGACGAGGTCGAGGCCGCATGGGCCTGGACCGACCCCGTCATCGCCGCCTGGGCGCAGGCGGGCAAGAGGCCGCTGGCCTATGCGCCGGGCACGGCCGGGCCGGATGCGGCCGCGGCACTGCTGAAACGCGATGGCCGACGCTGGCGGGAGGTAAAGTGATGGACTGGCACGACTACCCCGACACCGAGATGCTGGCGCTGGCGCTGGCCAAACGGCTGGCCGCCGATCTGCGCAGCGCGCTGGACCGGCGCGAACGCGCGCTTTTCGTGGTGCCGGGGGGCAGCACGCCGGGGCCTGTCTTTGACATCCTGTGCGATCTGGCGCTGGACTGGGAGCGCGTCGATCTGGTGCTCAGCGATGAACGCTGGGTGCCGGGGGATCACCCGCGTTCCAATACCGCGCTGTTGCGCGGGCGGCTGATGCAGGGAAAGGCCGCGGCGGCCCGGCTGATCCCGCTTTATCTGGACCGCCCCGCACCGGACGCGCAGGCTTTGGCTGATCTGGCCGCGGGCCTGTCCGCCGCCCTGCCGGTCGATGTGGCGCTGCTGGGCATGGGGGCGGACGGGCACACGGCCTCGCTTTTCCCCGGCGCGCCGGAACTGGCCGCGGCGCTGGACGCCGGCGCGCCGCCTGTTCTGGCCCTTACCCCGCCCGGCCAGCCGGAAACCCGCGTCAGCCTGACCGCGCCGGTACTGTCCAGCGCCTTTGTCACGCATCTGGTGATCACGGGGGCGGAAAAACAGGCGGTTCTGAAGGGCGCGAACGGCACCGACCCGATGGATTGCCCCGTCGCGGCGTTCCTCGGCGGGGCGCAGGTGCATTGGGCGCCGTAAAGAGGGGCGGTTTTTCAGTCGTCCTCACCCGGCCAGATACCGTGACGCCGGGCGAACCAGGGAAACAGCGCGGCCTCCATCAGGATCAGCGTGATCAGCGAAAAACCGAACCAGTTCAGGGGAATGGCGATCAGCGTGAAGGTCACGCCGCTGCCCATGAACAAAGCCGCCGCCGTGGCCAGCGCCACCATTGACACGCCCAGATCCGCCAGGCCCAGCGCCACCAGCCCGCGCGATACCGCCTGCGGATAGATCAGCAGATAGCCCACCGCCATGCAGGTGATGTTGATGGTGAGGATCTGAATTTCGGGCGTCATGATGCCCGTCTAGATCAGCGCGCCGATGTTTTGAACCCCGAAACCCGCCCCGAAACCTGCCCCGCGGCCCCCGTCTTACAGCCCGTATATCGCGCCGAACTTTTCTGTCAGGTACTCCATCAGCGGCCCCTCATCGGGGTCGAACCCGCAGGCATGGGCGATGGTCTCGCGCGGGGGTCTCAGCGCGCCGTGGCGATGCACCCGCGCACCCAGCCAGCGCACCGCAGGGCCCGGGTCGCCCTGCGCCAGCGCCGTGTCCAGGTCCGGCAGATCCGCCTGCATGGCCCGCCACAGGCACCCGGCAAAGACATTGCCCAGCGTGTAGGTGGGGAAATAGCCGAACAGCCCCACCGACCAATGCACATCCTGCAGAAACCCGTTCGCCGGCCGGTCCACCGCCATGCCGAAATCGCGCTGGAAACGGGTGTTCCACGCCTCTTCCAGATCAGCCACCGCCAGATCGCCGGCAATCAGCGCGCGCTCCAGATCAAAGCGCAGCATGACATGCAGGTTGTAATGCAGCTCGTCGGCCTCGGTCCGGATGAAGCCGGGATGCACGCGGTTGACGGTGGCGTGAAAATCCTCGGCCCCGATGCCGCCCGGATCGACGCCGCCCGGATCGCCAAAGGCCCTTGTCATCGCGCCATGCAGCCAGCCGGTAAAGGCGCGCGAACGGCCCAGTTGGTTCTCGAAGAACCGCGCCTGGGATTCGTGCACCCCCATCGAGGCCCCCTGCCCCAGCGGGCCCAGCGCGAATTCCGGTGCCACGCCCTGTTCATAGACAGCATGGCCCAGCTCGTGGATGGTCGAATAAAGGCAGTTGAACGGATCAGCTTCATCCACCCGGGTGGTGATGCGCACATCGGCGCCAGAGCCGGAACTGAACGGATGCACCGCCATGTCGATGCGCCCGCGCGCGCGGTCATAGCCAAAGCGTTCGGCCAGATCATGCGCCAGACGGATCTGCGCGTCATGGTCGAACCGCCCGCGCAGGGGGGCGGGTTTGCGGCCCGTGTCCATCACCGCCGTGCGCAGGGCCACCAGCGCCGGGCGCAGCCGGTCGAACAGCGCGGAAACCTCGGCCCCAGTCATGCCGGGCTCATGGACCGCCAGCAGGGCATCATAGGCATCGCCGCCAGCGGCCATGGCCTGCGCCTCTTGCCGTTTCAGGGCCAGCACACGGTCCAGCACCGGCAGGAAATCGGCGCCGTCATCACGCGCGCGCGCCTCGGCCCAGATGCCCTGCGCGCGCGAGGTCTCGCGCGCGATGGCCTGCGCCAGATCGGCGGGTACGCGGGTGTGGCGGGCATGCTCGCGCCGGGCATGGGCGATCAGAGCGCGGCCGGCCTCATCTGGCGCCTCGGCCGCGTCCAGCCAGTCGGCCAGCCGGGGGTCGGTGCGCCGCGCGTGCAATACGGCCTCCATCGCGGCCATTTCCTCGGCGCGCTGATCGGCAGCACCGCGCGGCATCACCGTCTCCTGGTCCCAGCCAAGGCGACCCTGCACCTGCTCCAGCGCGCAGGTGACGCGCAGATGGGCCTTCAGATCGTCAAAGGCGCTCATGCCCGCACCGCCCGGCCCAGCGCGTTGCCCGCCGGATAGGTGGCCAGGAACCGCGCGCGCAGGATCGTCACCCATAGCACCACGGCCAGCACCTGATGGGCGCTGGCCAGATACCAGGGCGCCCCCTGCATTACCGTGGCGATGCCCAGCGCGATCTGCGCGGCCATCGCCAGGACCATCACGCCAAAGGCGCTGCGCGTGGCCGCATGCGGGCTGCGCCGCCCCCGCGCCCAGACCACCACGGCCAGCGCGGCCAGCAGATAGCCGACCTTTCGGTGGATGAACTGCACCGTGCCGTCGTTTTCAAAGAAATTCCGCCACAGCGGTTCCAGATCCCACATGCCGGGCGGGAACAGCGCGCCGGCCATCAGCGGCCAGTCGGTATAGCCGCGCCCGGCCTCGATCCCGGCAACCAGCGCCCCCAGCAGGATCTGCACGAAACCCAGGTGCAACAGCCCCGTCGCCAGCCCCGCCGCGCGTCGCTCTCGGCCTCGGCGCGCCTGCATCAGCTGCGCCGCAGGCCGGCCCAGCAGCATCGCATACCAGGCCAGCAGAGCCAGGATGACGAAAGCCAGCCCCAGATGCACCGCCAGCCGGTAAGAGGCCACGGCGATCATCCCCTCGGTCAGGCCAGAGGCCACCATCCACCAGCCGATGGCCCCCTGCAGACCGCCCAAGCCGCCCAGCAGCAACAGCCGCCCGGTCCAGCCCGTGGGGATCTGGCGGCGAACCAGAAACCACAGGAAGCCCAGCGCCCAGACGAGGCCGATCAGCCGGCCCAGCTGGCGATGTCCCCATTCCCACCAGAAGATGAACTGGAATTCGCCCAGCGTCATGCCCTGGTTCAGCAGCCGGTACTGGTCGATCTGGCGATAGGCGTCGAATTCGCGCGCCCAGTCGGCCTCCGACAGGGGCGGAATGGCCCCCGAAAGCGGGCGCCAATCGGTGATGGAAAGGCCCGACCCCGTCAGCCGCGTCAGCCCGCCCACGGCGACCATCACCGCGACAAGACCGAAGAGCAGCAAAAGCCAGGCCCGGATCGCCCGGCGTGCGCGCGCGGCCCCCGCGCTGCCGGCCGGCGCCGGCGTGGGCTCGGTGCGGGCCTGCTCGCCCACCTCCTCGAAGATCGCTCGTCTGGCCATCGCCCTCTCCTTGCCGCGCGGGTGCAAGCTAGAACCGGCCGCGCGCGGCATCAAGCCCTGCGGGCAAGCTGCCGCAGGATGCCGTGCAGCGTCTGAACTTCGGCCCTTGTCAGGCCCCAGCGGGCCAGCATGGCACGCAGGTTGCGCTTCATTCCCGGCGCCTTGCCCGGGGGAAAGAAAAAGCCCGCGGCATCAAGCTTTTCCTCGAAATGATCGCCCAGCTTTTCCACCTCGCCCTGCATGGCCATCTCCGCCTCGCCCAGCGCCGGTTCGGCGGGCGCGGCGGGCAGCCCGGCGCGACGGTATTCATAGGCCATCAGCAGCACGCATTGCGCCAGGTTCAGCGAAAAGAAGGCAGGATCGACCGGCACGGTGACGATGGCCTGGGCGGGGATCAGGTCGTCGTTTTCCAGCCCCGCGCGTTCGGGGCCGAAAAGCACGGCCACCCGCTTGCCGGCGGCGATCAGGCCGCGCGCCTCGGCCATCGCCGCCTCGGGCGTCATCACGGGCTTGACCAGCCCGCGCGGCCGGGCGGTGGTGGCATAGACCCGCGTGCAATCGGCAATCGCGGCGGCGGTATCGGGGAATAGCCCCGCACGGTCCAGCACCGCCCCGGCGCCCGAGGCCATGGCAACCGCCTTCGGGTTGGGCCAGCCATCGCGCGGGGCCACCAGCCGCAGCCCGGTCAGGCCGAAGTTGCGCATCGCGCGCGCCGCGGCGCCGATGTTCTCGGCCATCTGCGGGCGCACCAGCACCATCACCGGGCCGCCCTGATCATCCTGCACGTCCAACACCGCCCCCTTGCATCCACGGCTTCCGCCTATCGCCAGGTATGACCCGGATGCAAGCCCGCCCCCTCATCTTGCCCCAAATACTCATGCACCCGCCGCCGCCCCGCACCACAGCCGTTCGGCGACCAAGGCTTTTGAAACAAAAGCCTTGCAAGGTTTTTGCTTCAAAAACCTTGGCGCGGCCCGGGCGGCGCGCCTAAAGTCGCCCGCCCAGCGCCCGGCCCAGCCCGTGCCAGGCCGCAGCACCTACCCTGATCCAGCCCCCGCGCAACCGCCGCGCAGGATCGGGCACCGCCGGCGCCAAGGGTGGCAACAACCCATTCCCCTCCGGTGCCTGAGACAGGAAGCCCAGCGCCGCCCGCGCCAGCACCCCACCCAGCACCGTCCCCGGCGCAATACCCCGCCCGTTGTAACCCGAAACCCCGAACGCCCCCGGCCCGGGCTGCCACAAGCGCGGCAGCGCATCCGGCGTGGTGCCGATCCGCCCGAACCAGCCATGCCGGAACGCCACCCCCGCCAGCGAAGGATAAAGCCGCGCCATGCGCGCCGCTGCCCAGGCGCGGTGCACGCCCGCATCCCAGCCCCCCAGCGCCCCGACCGAGCCGATCACGAACCGCCCTGCCGCATCCAGCCGGAACGAGGTCAGCACCTTGGCGGTGTCCCAGGCCCCCTCGCCGCCCGGCAGAACCTGAGCGCGCAGCGCCGGCGGCAAGGGATCGGTGGCAAAGTTGAAATAGGGCAACACCGCCAGGGGCGCCGATTGCGCAGCCGCCGCGCCCCCAGCATAGGCATTGCCCGCCCAGATCACCGCCGGCGCCCGCAGCGTGCCGCCCGGCACCTGGAGATGCCACAAGCCCCCGTCATGGCGTGCCGCCTGCACCGGGCTGTGCCCGTGCACCCGCCCGCCGGTCGCCAGCACCGCCCGCGCCAGCCCGCGCGCATAGGCCAGCGGCTGGATCGTCCCCGCCCGCGGATCGAAG
>SKHK01000292.1 GCA_007117005.1 Paracoccaceae bacterium | reverse complement strand
TGGCGGCCAGCGTGGTGTTGACCCCCTGCCCCATCTCGGCCCGGCCGGTGACCAGCGTCACCCCGTCGCCATCAATGATCAGGAACGGGTTCAGCGCCGTGCCGTCCGCGGGCGACAGCGGATTTTCCAGCGGCCGGCGATACTGCCAGACCCCAAAGGCCACGCCGCCAGCCACCGCCACCGAGCCAACCAGAAAGCTGCGCCGCGCGATCTTGCCCAACCGTCCCATCGCTCAGCCCTCTGCCTGCAGCGCATCTGCCGCATCATGGATGGCCGCGCGGATGCGGCTGTAACTGCCGCAGCGGCACAGATTGCCGGCCATGGCGTCGTCGATATCAGCATCGCTGGGCGCGGGGTTCTGCGCCAGCAGATCGGCGGCCTGCATGATCTGGCCGGACTGGCAATAGCCGCATTGCGCCACCTGATGGCGCACCCAGGCCGCCTGCAGCGCATGGGGCGCGTCGCGGCTGCCCAGGCCCTCTATCGTGGTCACCGGGCCCCAGACATCGGCCGCCGCCAACTGGCAGGACCGCACCGCCTGCCCGTCGACATGAACGGTGCACGCCCCGCAGGACGCCACACCACAGCCGAACTTGGTGCCGGTCAGGCCCAGCACATCGCGCAACACCCACAAAAGCGGGGTTTCTTCGGGCACATCGACGCGGTGGTCAGTGCCGTTGATCGTCAGGTCGATGGTCATGGCGGTCTCCGATGCAACGCTTTCGCCTCATCATAATATGAGACAGATCGCCCAGCAGCCAATTCACGCCACAGCCATGGCGGGTCAGAACCCTGCGTCGTGCCGGCACCTGACGTGACGACACCGCATCGACCGGAGCCGCGCCCCGGTCAGACGACCCGGACCAGCGCGCCGCGGCCGACACGGCCAAAAAGATCGATCACGTCATGATTGACCATCCGGAAACAACCGGAAGAGGCCCGCCGCCCGATGGACCGCCATTCCGGCGTGCCATGAATGCGGATCCCCTCGTCCCGGCCATTGGCGATGGTGCGCATGTAAAGCGCGCGCGCGCCCAGCGGGTTGCGCGGCCCGCCCGGCTGCCCATCGGCCCAGCGTTCCAGCGCCGGGTCCCGGCGGATCATGTTCGCCGTCGGCGTCCAGCGCGGCCAATGGGCGGTGCGGTAGATCTCGGCCTCGCCGGTCCAGCCCAGCCCCTCGCGGCCAACGCTGATACCGTAGCGCAGCGCAAAGCCATCCTCCAGCACCAGATAGAGCAAGGCATTGGACGATTCGATCATGATGTTGCCCGGCTCCATCTCGATCGGATAATGCACCACCTGGCGATGGAACACCTCGGGGATCCGCTCGATCGGCACGGCGGGCACGACATGGGCGCCATCACGCCGCGAGGCATAGCTCAACGGCTCGAAAACCGGCGGCTCGGGCGGGACAAGGGGGGCATCGCACGCCGCCAGCGGCAGCAGCGCGGCACCGGCAGAGCAGACGAACAAACGACGGGACAATCCGGGCATCGAAAACGCAACCTTCTGAAACGGCGACCTGCGCATGAATACCATAGGCCAACGCCGTTCAAGCGCTCGCGTTCCCTGCAAGGCCAGCTTGCTCAAAGAGACGTGCGCAAATGCCACAGTTCCGGGAACAGCTCGACCTCCAGCATCCGCCGCAGATAGCTGACCCCGCCGGTGCCACCAGTGCCGCGCTTGAAGCCGATCACCCGCTCCACGGTGGTGACATGGTTGAATCGCCAGCGGCGGAAGTAATCCTCGAAATCGACCAGTTTTTCGGCCATCTCGTAAAGCTCCCAATACCGCTCTGGCTCGGCATAGACGGCGCGCCAGGCGGCCTCCACAGCCGCGTTCGGCCGCCAGGGCTGGCGCAGATCGCGGTTGGTGACGTCCTCGGGGATGGCCAGCCCGGCGTGATCCAGTTGCGCAATCGCCACGTCATACAGCGACGGGCGCGCAAGCTCGGCCTCCAGCGCCGCGGTCAGATCGGGGCGATGGGCATGCGGGCGCAGCATCGCCGGGTTGCGGTTGCCCACTGCATATTCGATCAGCCGGTACTGCCAGGACTGAAACCCCGATGACTGGCCCAGCTCCTCGCGAAAACGCGTGTAGTCGCTGGGCGTCATCGTACGCAACACGTCCCAGGCGTTGTTCAGCTGCTCGAAGATGCGCGCCACACGGGCCAGCATCTTGAAGGCCGGCCGCATCTCGCCCGCGGCCAGCAGATCGCGCGCCGCGCCGATCTCGTGCAACGCCAGCTTCATCCACAACTCGGATGTCTGGTGCTGGATGATGAACAGCATCTCGTCATGCGCACGCGTGCGCAGCTTCTGCGCCGTCAGCACATCATCAAGCGCCAGGTAGTCGGTATAGGACATGCGGCCGTCAAAGGCCATCTGCGCACCTTCCTGCGCGGGGTCATAGGCTTGGCTCATGGGGAATCTCCGAAAGACAGGGGAAAGATCAGCGGACGCTCGAACCACCTGCCCGCGCGTTCAACGCCCCCACCATCGCCAACCGCCGCCACAGCGCCACCCAGCCCTGCGGCCGGCAAAGCGGCGGCAATGTCTGCTTCATCGCCTGTCGAAAAATATCCCGGGGGGTGAATGGCCGCAGGCCAGAGGGG
>SKHK01000309.1 GCA_007117005.1 Paracoccaceae bacterium | reverse complement strand
GCGGCCCGCTGAAAGGGGCCGGGCGGGGGCATAGGCAGATCGCTGACTGCAACGGGACCATGACAAGCCCCGATGTCCCCACGCGCCGATATCCCCTTTTCACGTGTCGGTTGCCCGGCAAGCGGGCCAAGCGGGCACACAAGACAGGCAAGCCGGCGCTTGCCGGCATCCGTTGCGGCATCGTTGCCGCTACTGCGCACACAGGCTAATCCACCCGCCCGCGCGCGTTGGCCACAAGGGGCCGACAGACCAAACGCCGCCCGGCGCAGGGCGCGCGGCGCCCCCGGTCAGGATGTCAGGCGTGCGCCCAGCGTGGTCAGCACCCAGCGGCTGACCGCAGGGATAAGCGCCTCGGCGGCGGTGTTGAACGCCTCGACCAGCGGCAGCGCGTCGGTGGCAGGGGCGGGTGTGCGGGTCTCGAAAACGCGCGCGGCGATGATCGCGGCATCACTTTCGCGCACCAGCCGGGCGCTGTAGCGGATATGCACCGTCACGCCCTCGCCTTCCCCGTCAGGCCCGCCCAGTTCGGCCTGAAAGTCGCTCAGCACACCGATCAGCGCGAAATCGCCCCCCGGCCCCACCGGCCGGCGCCCGGCAAAACGCACCCCCGCGCTGTCTTCCAGCGCGCGCACGATCAGGCCCTGCCACAGCGGCCCCGGCGCCTCGGCCCAGCGGATACCGGGCAGATACTGCGCCGCACGCGGGCTGGGGCGGATCATGATCCGGTCGGTATCCAGCGCGCCGGCGACCTCGGGTTCCTCGATGATCACCGAACGCGCCAGCGGCCGGGCGGCACGGGCCACCAGGCCGGGATCGACGCGCAGGTCATAGGTGTCCAGCGGCGCGGCCGCGTCGCCCAGCGCCCCGATCGCCGCACAGCCCGGCAGGGCGCCGGCCGCGCCCAGCGCAAGCGAGGACAGAAGAAAACCGCGGCGCGGCAGGGTGGCAGGCAGGGCCTTGGTCATCGGCGAAACTCCGGCGGCTGACGGTCCAACAGAAAGCGCGAGGGTTGACGTTCCAGTTGCCGCGAGACCCGTTCCAGGCTGGCAACCAGCGTCTGCGCCTCGCGCACGAGGCGGGTGATCTGCGGCAGGCCGGTGGCCGCGAACTGGCGCACCGGCCCGTCGGCGGCGGCGATCATGCCGCCCAGGTTGTCCATGGTGCTGGCCGCGTTGCTGGCGGCCCGGCGCAGGTCTGCGGTGACTGCCGGCAGGTCGTCGGCCACCTGGTCAAGCGCGGTCTCCAGCCCGGCCATGACGCGGCGCAGATCAGCGACCAGCGTCCCCATTTCATCGTCGATGACGCGGCTGACCCCGTCAAAGCTGCGCTCGGCCGCACCCAGCACCGCCTCGCCGGCGACCAGCGCCTGTTCGATGGCATCAAGCGTGCGGTTGGCGCGCTGGAACGTGTCGGCGACGCTGTCCAGCGTGCGCGTCCCCGCACCGGCCAGATCGGCGATCCGGCCCGAGGCCCCCTGCAGGTCATCGCCCACCGCCGCGATGACGGCGTTGATGCTGGCCGTGGCGGTGCGGATATCGGCGATGATGGCCGGCAGGTCCTCTTCGGCCACGGCCGTCACCGCGTCGATCCCGCGCCCGGCGGCGGTGATGGCGGCGCGGCCGTCGCGCACCAGGGGCGTTGCCTCGTCACGCAGGAAGCCGTCGATGCCGGCCGCGGTCCGGTCGATACCGGCAAGCGTCTCGGTCAGCCCGGCCAGGGCGGCATCGGCGGCGGCGATGGTGGCCTCGGCCTGGGCCATGCGGGCGCGGGCCTCTGCCCCGGTGGCGCCGAATTCGGCCAGCACGGTATCGGCCTGCGCGCCCAGCGATTCGATCTGCGCGCGCAGCGCGGCATTGGTGGCGCGCAGATCGGCGACGATTTCCGGTATGTCATCGAGCAGGAAGGCATCGGCCGCCCCGAAGGCCCGGGTGGCCGCGGTGACCAGCGTGTCGCCCCAGGCCAGCGTGCTTTCGGCCTGATCAGCGAATTCGGTAAAGGCGATCAGCGCGGCATCGACCTGCGCCAGCGTCGCCGTCGCCCCCTCGGCGATGCCTTCAAGCTGGGTGGTGAAGGCGGCGATATCGGCAGCCGCCTGGGCGATGGTTCTGGACACGTCGGAAAAATCATCCAGCGCGCCGGCGAAATCCTCTGACGCGCGTTCGGCATTGGACAGGATCGTCGCCACCCGGCGCTGGTTGTCCTCGCCCAGGAATTCGCCCACCGCGCGCGCCACGTCCAGCACCTCGGTTATCAGTTCGGGCGCATCCTCGCTTAGCGTCTGCAGCACCGACCGGCCGGCCTGGATGATGGGGATGGCGCCATCCTCGCCCTCCAGCAGTGCCGCGTCACGGCTGCCCGCCGTGATGCCGACAAAAGAGACGCCGGTCACGCCCTGCGCCTCGATCGTGGCGACGCTGTCCACCCGCACCGGGGTTTCGGCATCGACCTCGATACGGACAACCACAGTGCCGTCACGGTCCGCGGACAGGCGAACATCGATCACCTGCCCCACCGGCAGCCCGGCAAAGCGCACATCGGAGGCCTGCGACAGACCCGAGACGCTGTCGAAGCGGATGTCGTAATAGGCAAAGGCCCGGTCCAGCTGCACCTGGGCGAACCACAGCACAAAGGCCACGCCGCCGATCAGGCCGGTCAGGACGAAAGCGCCGATCAGAACGAAATTCGCGCGGGTTTCCATGGGCTCAGGTCTTCTCTGTTGAATGGGCCTGCGCATCGGCCAGGGCGGCGCGGGCGCGGGGGCCGTGGAAATAGTCGCGCACCCAGGGGTGGTCGACGTCCAGCATCTCGGCCATGGTGCCGGTGACCAGCACCTTCCTTTCGGCCAGCACCGCCACACGGTCGCAGGTTGCGTGCAGCGTGTCCAGATCATGGGTGACCAGGAACACGGTCAGGCCCAGACTGCGCGACAGGCCCCTGATCAGCGTGTCGAATTCCGCCGCGCCGATGGGGTCAAGGCCCGCCGTGGGTTCGTCCAGAAACACGATATCGGGGTCCAGCGCCAGCGCGCGCGCCAGCCCTGCGCGTTTGCGCATCCCGCCGGAAAGCTCGGACGGGAACTTGCCCCGCGCCACCGGCTTCAGCCCGGCCATGGCGATCTTCAGGTCGGCCAGGTCGCGGCGAATGTCGGCGGGCAGGCCCGGCACGCTGCGCAGCGGCACCTCGACGTTTTCACGCACCGTCAGCGCCGAGAAGAGCGCGCCATCCTGAAACATCACGCCCCAGCGGCGTTCCAGCGCGCGGGCCTCGTCATCGCTGGCGCGGGACTTGTCCACGCCCAGCACGGTGATCTGCCCCTCGGCCGGGCGCTGCAGCCCCACGATGGTGCGCAACAGCACCGACTTGCCCGTACCGGAGCCGCCGACGATGCCCATGATCTCGCCGCGCCGCACATCCAGGTCCAGCCCTTCGTGCACCGAATGGGTGCCGAAGCGGTTGCACAGGCCGCGCACGCGGATCGCCAGGTCGGTCTGCGTCTCTGCCATGCGCGTCAGACCCCGATCTGCGCGTAGAACACGGAAAAAGCCGCATTCGCCACGATCACCGAAAAGATCGCCGTGACCACCGCGGCCGAGGTCATGCGGCCCAGCGATTCGGCGTTGCTTTGCACCTTCATGCCCGCATGGCAGCCCACCACGCCGATGATCAGCGCAAAGACCGGCGCCTTGGACAGGCCCACCAGCACGGTATTCACGCCGACCCCGTCAACCAGGCGCACCCGGAACATGCCCGGCGACAGGCCCAGTTCGATCCAGGCCATCAGCGCGCCGCCGAACAGGCCCGCCACATTGGCGATCAGCCCCAGGATGGGCAGCATCAGGAGCAGCGCCAGGATGCGCGGGACGAACAGCACCTGCGCGGGGTCCAGGCCCAGCGTGTGCATGGCGTCCACCTCCTCGCGCATCTTCATCGAGCCGATCGCGGCGGTAAAGGCGGAGGCCGTGCGCCCGGCGACGATGATCGCGGTCAAGAGGATGCCCAGTTCGCGCAGGATGGAAATGGCGATCAGGTCCACCACAAAGACCTCGGCCCCGAACTGGCGCAGCTGGCTGCTGCCCTGAAAGGCGAGCACCACACCGATGAGAAAGGCCATCAGCACCACGATGGGCACGGCCTTGACCCCGACCTCGTGGCAGTGATGCACCAGCGCGGTCAGGCGAAACTCCCGCGGGCGCAGGATCGCGCGCACCAGCCGGTCGGTGAACAAGCCCAGCATCGCCAGCAGTTCGGCGAAGAAACGCAGCCCCGCCACGCTGGCGCGGCCCAGGGTTTCCAGCCGGTCTGTCAGGCTTTGCGCGGGGGGCGGGCTCTCCTGGTCATCGGGCAGGGACTGGATCACGCGGTCCAGGATATCGGCATGGGCAGGCTGCGCGTTCTCCCAGGTGACCGCGTGGCCCGCGGCATCCAGCCGCGCGGCGAGCCCCGCCAGCGCCCAGGCGCCCGCCGTGTCCAGCGCCTGCACCGCGCCCATGTCGACACGCAGCGCCGCGTCCGTGGGCACGTCGCGCAGCCCCGCGCGCAGCGTGGCGACCCCGGCGATGTCCAGACGGCCCGAAAGATGCAGCACCGGCCCGGCATCGCTGTGCATCTGCACGCGGGGCGTGGGGTCGGCGGCAAGGTCGTCAGCACGGCTGGGGGCACGGTCGGCGGCGGGGCCCGGGCTGGGCACGGGGCGGCCCTCCTGTCACGGGTTTCGGGGAATCAGGCACGGGTGCGGCCCAGTCAATACAAGGAACGCCGCGCTTGTCAAAGTGGCGTCCCGGCCGGGCTGGTCATGCCGCCTCGGCGCCTTATCTGCCCCCCTTTCGCAAGTCTTTCGACAGGAGAGCCGCCATGCCCGCCACCGCCTGCGTCACCCTGAAGGACCTTCAGATCAACACCGTGATCGGCCAATACGGCCCCGGCGATGTCGTGCCGCGCGCACATCTGCTGGACATGGTGCTGCATCTGCCCGCCGACCTGGTGCTGGTGGATCGTGACGCGATGGAGGCGGTCTTCGACTATGACCCGCTGATCGCGCAGATCGACCGGATCGCCCGC
This sequence comes from Paracoccaceae bacterium, assembly GCA_007117005.1. Classification (GTDB taxonomy): domain Bacteria; phylum Pseudomonadota; class Alphaproteobacteria; order Rhodobacterales; family Rhodobacteraceae; genus Pararhodobacter. The sequence continues at coordinate 4,915 of SKHK01000309.1, read as the reverse complement.
GCGCAGCATTACGAAACGCAGGAATACCTGCTTTCCCGGATCGTCCGTGCCTGCGCCGGTTATCCGCAGATCACCGCGCTGCACCTCACCCTGCGCAAGACCCCGGTGCGGGGCGACAGCGGCGCATTGGGCGTGTCCCTGACGCTGGACCCCGCCGCGATGGACGCGCTGCGCGCGGCGGGCTAGGCCCTGACCATCACGGCGCCAGCCACTGCCCGGCCCAGGCCTGCGCGCGCCGGTAGCCGGCGCGTCGATGGGGCGCGCCCAGGTGCAGCAGGTCCATCATGTGCACCTGCAGGCACAGAACGGCAAAGCCCCATGCCTGCCCGCCGCCGTGGCCCTGCGCCATGGGGTCATCGATCGGCGTGCCGGGGGCGGTATCGGCGCCATAGGTGGCGCGCGCGGCGGGGGGCACGCGGTCCCAATGGGCGGCGGCCGCATCCCCGGTCAGCAGCGTCGCGGTGCAGGCCAGCCGGATCTGCAGATGCCGGCGCGCGTCCCAGAAATGCAGCGCGGCGCGCGGGGCCGCGCGCAGCGCCGCCACCTTGGCCGAGCGGGTATCGGTGTGAACCTCGAGCACCGCCTGCGCAGGGTCGGCCGCGCGCAGCACCACCGTGCACGCCTGCGGCCAGCCGTCGGGCGAGACCGTGGCCAGCGTGGGATGGCGCGACGGCGCACGCCGATCCCGCACCCCGCGCGACAGGCAGGACCAGGCCTGCGCGCGCATCCCGTCCAGCGACAGCGCCCAGTCGGGCGTTGCGCGGCCCTGCGCATCATGCGCCTGCGCGCTCTGGTCGTTCCGGCCTGCCATGGATCACCCTTTCGCCCCCAACCCTGTCACGCAAGATGCAACGCGGAACCGAGGGGTCAATTGACCTTTCCCCCCGCGCCCTAACTTTCGGCGGGACATGAGCAGCCACCCCTCTTCCACCCCGGACACCGAACCCGGCCCGCAAACAGGCGTGCAGACCGGTCTAAAGACTGGCCTGCAGACTGGCGGGCGCCTGACGAAAGACCCGCGCGTGGCGGGGCTGTGGCGCCTGATCTCGGCCGCCCTTGGCGTGTTGCGCGCGCCCGCCGGGGCTTGGGGGCGCATCGCGCTGGCGCTTTCCTTTGGCGCGGTGACGCATCTGACCTTTGCGCTGGCCGTGGTGGCGATGATCACCGCGATGTTCTTCGGCATGAGCGAAAGCCTGGGCCGCGTGCCGCAGCCCTGGGCCTGGGTGGTGAACCTGGCACTGATCGTGCAGTTCCCGCTGGCCCATTCGCTGCTGCTGACCCGGCGCGGGGGCGCGTGGCTGGCGCGGCTGGTGCCGGGCGGGCATGGCGCCACGCTGGGAACCACCACCTATGCGCTGATCGCATCGCTGCAACTGCTGGCGCTTTTCGCGCTATGGACCCCCTCCGGCATCGTCTGGTGGCGGGCAGAGGGGGCCGCGTTCGCGCTGATCTGCACCGCCTATGGGCTGTCATGGCTTTTGCTGATCAAGGCCAGCTTTGACGCCGGCGCCGAGGTGCAGTCCGGCGCGCTGGGCTGGATGTCGCTGATGGGCGGCATCCGCCCGCGCTTTCCGGACATGCCGGTGCTGGGCCTTTTCCGCGTGATCCGCCAGCCGATCTATGTAGCCTTTGCGCTGACGCTGTGGACGGTGCCTGTCTGGACGCCGGATCAGCTGCTGCTGGCGCTTTGCTACACCGCCTATTGCCTGGCCGCCCCGCGCCTGAAGGAGCGCCGCTTTGCCGGCCGCTACGGCCCCCGGTTCGACCGCTATCGCGCCCGGGTTCCCTATGTCATTCCCCGTATCGGAGGGCGCAATGCGCAACGATCTGACGATCTATGACAAAGTTGCCGCGCAGTGGTGGTCGGATGATATCCGCTGGGTGCGCACGCTGAAGAACCTGGTGCCGGGGCGGCTGCGCTGGATGGATCGGCAGATCGACTGGGCGGGCAAGGATGTGCTGGACCTGGGTTGCGCGGGCGGTTTCATGGCCGAGGCGCTGGCCGAACGCGGCGTCCGCGTCACCGGGATCGACCCCGCCGAACAGGCCATCGCCGCCGCCCGCGCCCATGCAGCACAGGCGGGGCACGCCATCACCTATGACACCGGCAAGGGCGAGGCGCTGCCCTATGCCGATGCCGCCTTTGACGCCGTGGTCTGCGTCGATGTGCTGGAACATGTCGATGATCTGGCACAGGTCATGGCCGAGGTGGCGCGCGTGCTGCGCCCGGGCGGGCTGTTCCTGTTCGATACCATCAACCGCAACCCGCTGGCCCGGCTGGCCACCATCACCATGGCCGAGGATGTGCTGGGCCTGCTGCCGAAGGGCACCCATGACCCGGCGCTGTTCATCAAGCCCGGCGAGTTGCGCGCGGCAATGACCACCGCGGGGCTGGAGCCCGGCCCCTTCACCGGGCTTGGCCCGCGCGGGATCAACCGGCGGGCCGATCTGACCTTCGGCCCGCTGCCGCTGACCGCGATCCTGTACATGGGCAGCGCCCGCAAACGCCGGAACCTGCCATGAGCGACCTGCCGACCGAAAACGTTCAGGACTATCCCCGCCCGCCGGCGCTGGAGCCCGCGGGCGCGCGTATCCGCATCATGCTGGGCGGCGCGCTGGCGGCCGACAGCACACGCGCGCTGCGGGTGCTGGAAACCCACCACGCGCCCACCTACTACCTGCCGCCGGGCGATGTGCTGGCCCGCCTGACCCCCGCCGCGGGGCGCAGTTTCTGCGAATGGAAAGGCACGGCGCACTATGTCGATGTGACCGCCGGCGGCGCAACCGCGCGGCGCGCGGCCTGGGCCTATGACCGGCCAACCGCGCGCTTTGCGGCACTGGCGGGCTATCTGGCCTTTTACCCCGCGCTGATGGACGAGGCCTGGGTCGGCAATACCCGCGTCACCCCCCAGCCCGGCGATTTCTACGGCGGCTGGGTGACCCCGAACCTGACCGGCATCGTCAAGGGTGTGCCCGGCACGCGGCACTGGTAACGCCGCCCGGGGGCCGCCTGCGGCCGTTCCGTCAATCCGGCAGGCTGACCGGATGCAGCGGTGCGCCGCCGTCACGATAGGCAACGACATTGGCGATGGTGGTTTCGGCGATGGCCTGCAACGCCTCCTGCGTGAAAAAGCCCTGATGGCCGGTAATCAGCACATTGGGAAAGGTCAGCAGGCGGGCGAAGACATCATCGGGGATGAAACTGCGCGACAGATCATCGAAGAAGAGATCGGCCTCTTCCTCGTACACATCCAGCCCCAGCGCGCCGATCCGGCCGGATTTCAGCCCCCGGATCACCGCGCGCGTATCGACCACCGCACCGCGAGAGGTGTTGACCAGCATCACCCCCGGCTTCATCCGTGCAATCGCCGCGTCATCGATCAGGTGATGGGTCTGCGCGGTCAGCGGGCATTGCAGCGTGATGATATCGGCCTGCGCCAGCAGCGCGTCCATCGCCAGATACTCGACCCCCATCGCCAGACAGTCCGGCGCCGGCTGCGGGTCATGGGCCAGCACCCGGCAGCCGAAGCCGGTCAGGATGCGCGCCAGCACCGTGCCGATCAGCCCGGTTCCGACGATGCCCGCAACCTTGCCCTGCATGTCGAAGCCCATCAGCCCGTCCAGTGCAAAATTCCCCTCGCGCACGCGGTTATGGGCGCGGTGAGTCTTTCGGTTCAGGGTCAGGATCAACGCGACGGTGTGTTCGGCCACGGCATGGGGCGAATAGGCGGGCACGCGCGCCACGGAGATGCCCCGCGCCCGCGCCACGCGCTGATCGACATGGTTGAACCCGGCCGAGCGCAGGGCGATCAGCCCCACCCCCTGCCCGGCCAGCGCGTCGATAACCCCCGCGCCCAGGTCGTCATTCACAAAGGCCGAGACCGCCTGCGCGCCGGCCGCCAGGGCCGCGCTGCCCGCGTCCAGCCGCGCCTGGTGAAAGCGCAGGTCTAGGCCGGTGCCGGCCGCGGCGGCCTGCAGAAAGGTCAGATCATGGGGCTTGGCGCTGAAGACATCAAGGCGCATGGGGTCTCTCCCGGCTTTGCTGGCTGGCAGCCTAGCCCGCTTCGCCCTCAGCCGCCAAGCGCGGGGGCGGGGCGCTCGGCGATGAACTCGACCAGACGGAACAGGACCAGGCTCATTGCCGCCAGAACGATCAGCGCGGCGAACATCAGCTCGGTCTGGCCGCGCCCGTTGGCCAGCAGCATCAGATGCCCCAGCCCGCGCGACGATCCCACCCATTCGCCGATGATCACCGCAAAGGGCGCATAGACCACCGCCAGCCGCAGCCCCGAAAAGAAGGCCGGCAGCGCATGGGGCACCTGCAACAGGAACAGCCGGCGCAGCGGCGTTGCGCGCATCAGGCGCGCCATGTCGGTCAGGGGCGGCGGCAGGCGCATCAGCCCGTCGAAAAAGGCCGAGGTGACGGGAAAATAGATCACCAGCATGACGATCACGATCTTGGACGCCGCGCCATAGCCCAGCCACAGCGTCAGCACCGGCGCCAGCGCAAAGACCGGCACCGCCTGGGCGAAGATCAGCATGGGCCGCAGCATCAGCCGCGCGCCGGGCGACAAGGCCAGGTTCAGCGCCGTGGCCACGCCCAGCGCCACGCCGGCGGCCAGCCCGATCAGCAGGTTGACCACGGTAAAGCGCGCATGCTCGGCCAGGAGGGCGGCATTGTCCCACAGCGTCACGCCTACGCGGCCCGGCCCGGGCAGGATGAAGCGCGGCACGCCGGTCAGCCAGACCACCGCCTGCCAGACGGCCAGCGCCACGACCAAGGCCAGCAGCGCGCGCAGGGGCGCGATGTTCAGGCGCTGCATGGCGCCACCCCCTGCAACCGGCCCAGCAGCGCGGCCTGCGCGGCCAGCACATCCGGCGCGCGATAGTCGCGCGGCGCGGGGCCGGCGGGCAG
>SKHK01000285.1 GCA_007117005.1 Paracoccaceae bacterium | reverse complement strand
CGGTATCGCTGCGCCACCGTTTGCAGGACGCGGCCCTGGGCGCGATGATCGGCCTGGCACTGCGCCTGCCGATGCACCGGCGCGTGCCGCTGATGGGGGCCCTTGCGCGCTGGCTGGTGGCACCGGTGGCAGGTACGGCGCGGCGCGTGCGGGCCAATCTGGACCATGTGATGCCGGACCTTGACCGGGCCGAACAACGCCGCCTGATCGCGCAGGTGCATGACAACATCGGCCGCGCGCTGATCGAGCTTTTCTCCGGCGCCGAATTCCGCGCCCTGGCCGCGCGCACACCGCTGGAGGGGCCGGGCGTGGCGGCGCTGGCGGCGGCCCATGCCCAGGGCCGACCGGTGATTCTGGTCACCGCACATCTGGGCAATTACGACATTGCCCGCGCCGCCCTTCTGGCGCGCGGCTACCGGGTCGGCGGACTGTACATGCCGATGGCCAACCCCGCCTTCAACGCCCGCTATGTCGCGGCGATCAGCGCCATCGGCGAACCGCTCTTTCCCCGTGGGCGCGCGGGTCTGGGCGGCATGCTGCGCTTCCTGCGTCAGGGCGGCATGCTGGGCATGGTCGCCGATCATTACATCAGCCATGGCGAGGCGCTTGATTTCATCGGCAAGCCCGCGCGCACAGCGCTGTCGGCGGCGGAACTCGCGCTGCGCCATGACGCGGCACTGGTGCCGATCTACGCCATCCGACAGCCGGACGGGCTGAGTTTTCGCGTGGTGGTCGAGGCACCGATCCCGCATGGCGAACCGCGGGCGATGACCCAGGCCCTGAACGACAGCGCCAGCGCCCGGATCAGGGCCAATCCCGGTCAATGGTACTGGGTGCATCGCCGCTGGAAAAACGCCGAGGATTGAGCGCGACGCGGGCCGGGCAGGACCGCCCCCGGACCGCCCCCGGACCGCTCCTAGCATCAGGACCCGAGAAATCGGCGCGGGCCATGCAGCCCTGTCTTGTCCACGCCCGCCGCCCCCCCTAAAAGGATGCCGAGGATGGGTGGCCGAGTGGTTTAAGGCTCTGGTCTTGAAAACCAGCGTAGGTGAAAGCCTACCGTGGGTTCGAATCCCACCCCATCCGCCACAAGACACTGATTTAAAATAAAAAATCATAATTATCGCCAATTTTCCGCTCACCGCCGAGGATGGGACCGCCTGAACCAGGCCAAGCGCAGTCCCGCCTCGCGATCTCGCCGGGGCCGGCTGTTTGACCTCGCCCTTCCCGCCATGCCGGCACATGCGCGCGCAGCCCCGTGCAGAGATAGAGGGCGCAGGCCGGCCTGCATCATCGGACCGACACCGACGGGCATGAAAGCAACATCGACGGTCGGACTTTGTTAAGCACCCCTGCCTAGACTGCCCGGCACCAGGAAGCCGAGAGCATGATGCAGATCGTCATCGTCGAAGATCACCCGTTGACACGCAATGTCCTGTCCCTGGCGCTGGAGGCGATCCCGTCCTGCGAGGTGCTGTCGTTCCCGACAGCACAAGAGGGGCTGGCAGCCTGCGCGCAGGGCGTGGACCTTGCGATTTTCGACAACCAGTTGCCCGACATGACCGGCACCGCGGCGGTGGCGCATCTGCGCAGCCAACCGGCGACCAGGCATCTGCCCGTCATCGTGATAACGGGCGATGGCGACCGCCAGACCCGAATGGCCGCGATCAGCGCCGGGGCCACGGACTTTCTGGAAAAGCCGGTCCAGATAGAGGAGTTGCGGATCAGGGTGCGCAACCTTCTGGCCCTGTCGGCGGCCGAAAAGGAGGCCCGCGCCGGCCAGGACCTGCTGGAGACGCTGATTGCCGGCGCCGATGCCCGCATCGTTGTGGCTGATGCCTGTCAGCCCGGTGTGCCGATCCTTTATGCCAGCGCCCCGGTGCAGCGCCGTTTCGGTGCGGACGGGGCTGCCCTGCAGGGCACGGCATTGCGTGAGCTGTGGGCACGGAACGCCGCCTCGGCGGCACGCGACGCGCTGGATCAGGCGGTCGATACCCTGTCGGCGGGGGAATTCGTGCTGACCGATCCCCAGGGCACCGGTGACGACTGGGTGGAGATTGCGCTTTCGCCGGTGGCCGGGGCCGGTGGCGCGGTTCGCTACCTCATCGCCAGCATGCGTGACGTCACCGATCTGGTCGAGACCCGGCAGGCGCATGCGCAGCTATCCTCGCGGCTGCAGGATATCGCGCGGCTCAGCGGTGCCTGGTTCTTCGAACTGGATGACAGGTTGCGGCTGAGCTATGTTTCCGCGGCCATGGCGCAGGCGCTTGGCGGTGAGCCCGAGGCCCTTGTCGGCCTGTCGGTCTCGATGCTGCCGGTGCGCCTGGCAGACGCCGGCCGAAAGCACCTTCGGGCAGATCAGCTTTTCGCCGCGCCCCATGCGCCGGTCGAGCAGGAGATGGTCACCTTTCGCCTGCCCGACGGGCAGATCCGCGCGGTTCAGATCAAGGCCAGCCCGTTTCAGGACGAAAACGGGCGCTTTGCGGGCTATCGCGGCCATGCCAGCGATGTCAGCGACATCATTCGCGCCCGCGATCAGGCGGCGCAGGCCAGCCGCGCGAAATCGGTCTTCCTGGCCACCATGAGCCATGAGATGCGCACACCGCTGACCGCGATCGTCGGCCTG
>SKHK01000161.1 GCA_007117005.1 Paracoccaceae bacterium | reverse complement strand
GGGGCGGCCCGCACCCACAGCGCCCTTGCGCTGGGGGTGCGTTGGTGCATATCTAAGCCGTCATGAGCCATGAAAGGTGATCGATCAATGAAAAAGCGCACTGTTTTCCACGGCCTGGCCGCAGCGGTGCTGTGCATGTCGCCACTGCCGGCGATGGCGGGCGACGCGGCAGCGGGCGAGCGGGATTGGCGCCAATGCCGCAGCTGTCACATGATCGCCGACAATGACGGCAATGTGATCCAGCGTGGCGGCCGGGTTGGTCCCAACATGTACGGGATCATCGGCAGCCCCGCCGCCGCGGCCGACGGCTTTCGTTACAGCGCCGATCTGCGCGCCGCGGGTGCCGCCGGGCTGGTGTGGACGGAAGAGAACTTCCTGGCCTACATCACCGACCCCAGCGGGTTCCTGAGGGACTTCACCGGCAATGCCGGTGCGCAGTCTTCGATGAACTACCAGGCACGCTCGGGGCAGGAGAATATTCTGGCCTATCTTCTGAGCCTGAGCAACTGACACCAGCGCAGAGCGCGCTGCGTTCATCGAACAGTAAAGGGCCGGTGCATGATGCACCGGCCCTTTTCTTTCTGATGTTCCATCTGGCTGCGCCGCGAAGAAACCATACCCCGGCAGGCATATGCCCGCCGGGGAAACAGCTGTCACTATTCCTGACCACCCATCAGGAAAAGCAGGAACTGGAACATGTTCAGGAAGCTGATGTAGAGCATCAGCGCGCCGTCGCTGGCGGCCTTGTCCAGGAACTCCTGATCCCCGGCCGAGGCATGGGCGACATAGGTGTTCTTGATCTCCTGCGTGTTGAAGGCGGTGAGGCCGGCAAACACCAGCACGCCGATCACCGAGATGGCGAACATCATCGCCGGCGACTGCAGGAACAGGTTGATGACGATCGCCACCAGCACGCCGATCACGCCCATGATCAGGAAGGTGCCCATGCCGGACAGGTCGCGCTTGGTGGTGTAGCCATAGAGGCTGAGACCGGTGAAGGCGATGGCCGTGACCAGGAAGGTCTGCACGATCGAGAACGAGGTGTAGACGAGGAAGATCGAGCTCAGCGACAGGCCGATGGCCGTGGCAAAGACGAAGAAGCCCAGTTGCACCCCGGCTGCCGAGGCCCGGCGCATCAGCGCGCCCCAGCCGAACAGGATGAAGGCCAGCGGCGCGAACATGATGACCCAGCGCAGCGGTGTGGCGTAGATCATTGCGCCCAGACCGGTCAGGAACTGACCTTCGCGAAAGGCCAGAAGCTGGCCGTCCGCGTTCGTCGCCGCGGCCGACGGGTCGGTCGTTGTGGCAAGCCCGGCGATGGCCCAGGCGGCCAGCGCGGTGATCAGCATGCCCACGGCCATGGTGCCGTAGACCTTGTTCATATGGGCGCGCAGACCGGCATCGATCCGGGCACCAAGGGCGCCGGTCTGGGCCGCATGCGCCGACTGATAGTTGGCCATGTAGAACCTCCGTTGGAAAATCAGCGGCCGCAGCGCCACCATGGCCCCATGCCAGATAGCGCTGCGATTAACAGGAATATCGTTTCAACGGCCCCGATTTTCAAGCCAAACCGTCGCCCCGCGTCCAAAATACGCAAGCTGTGATCAGCCGTTCGGCGCAATCCGCCCTAGTTCGGCGTATTGTCGACCCAATGCGCCGGCGCATCCCAGAAGGGACGGCCGGATTCGGCCAGAGCCTGCGCGCGGGTCACGCCGATATCGTCCAGCCGGTGCGCCTCCATCCGCCGAAGGGCGCGTCGCTGGCGGTGGACGGCCGCCCAATGCTGCCACAGGGCGCGCTGTGCCCGAAACCGCGTCTTCAGCAAGAGCGTCAGCCACACGGACAGCCGGGCGGACAGCCGGGCGGATTGGCGGTCGCGTTGCGTGGCGCCGCCGCCGGGCTGAAGACCAGCGGCAAACCGCGGTTCTGCAGAAAGTGCCATGGCCTTGCCCTTTTCTTTCTTTCCAATCTCTGATGATTCACCGCAAACTCCTTGCGAGTGGTGATTTTTTCTCACGGATTGGTTCATGCTAAAAGTGAATGTATGTGATGGGTATGTTCACGGAGATTGATGTGAGGCGAAACCTGGACCTTGCCGCGCTGCGGGCGCTGGTCGCGATTGCCGATTTCGGCAGCGTGACCCGCGCCGCGCAGGTTCTGAACCTGACGCAATCAGCGATCTCGATGCAGATGAAACGGCTGGAGGAATCGCTTGGCCAGCCCCTGCTGGACCGCGTGGGGCGTGGCGTCGCCGTCAACAACGCCGGCGAGCAACTGCTTTCGCACGCCAGGCGGATGCTGGCGATCAACGACGAGGCGGTGACGCTGCTGACCGATGGCGCGCATGAGGGCGAAATCGTGCTGCACGTGCCCTATGACATCGTCTACCCCCATATTCCCCGCGTGCTGCGCCATTTCGCGGGCCTCTATCCGCGGATGAAGGTGCAGCTGGTGGCGTCGAACACGCATCAGGCGCTACGGGCGCTGGCCGAGGGGCAGGCCGATCTGGTGCTGAGCACCGAGACCGGCTGCGGACCGGGCGGCGAAAGCCTGGCGCGGCTGCCGCTGATCTGGATCGGCGCGCCGGGCGGTCAGGCCTGGCGCCAACGGCCGTTGCGGCTGGCGCAGGGGCG
>SKHK01000122.1 GCA_007117005.1 Paracoccaceae bacterium | reverse complement strand
GTGCACATGATGCTGGAGCGCGGGATCCTCGAGGCCGACGACATCCGCATCATCTGGGTGTCCGATCTGATCCCCAACCCGGTCATCGCCGCGCGCAGCGACCTGCCGCAGGCCATGCTCGATGATCTGCGCAACATGTTCCTGAACATGCATGAGGATGCGCCAGAGGTCTTTGCCGAAGTCGTGCGCGGTGAATCGCCCGGCTATACCGAGGTGACGCATGATGTTTACCAGATCGCCGTCGATCTGCGCCAGCAGCTGGCCGACGACCGCCGTGAGCGCTGAGCGCGCCAAAGACAGGGGGATGCGCCCATGCGGCGCATCCCCGCACCCCTTTCCGTCCACACCGCAAGATCGTCGAGGCCGGTCGTGAGCCAGACAGACACAGACAGCGCTCCGAAAAGCGACGGTTTCGCCGCGTTCGAACTTGATTTCCAACGTCGAAGCCGTCGGCGCCTTCTGGCTTGGGTTGTCGGGCTTGCACTGCTGGTGGCGCTGACAATCTGGGCGGCCGATATCAGCCGCTTCACCGTCGAGCGGCTTGCCCGCGGGCTACCACGGATTGGCGATTACATCTGGCTGACCCTGCCGGAGCTGACGCTGGGCAATTTCTTCGGCGATATCGCCTACTGGTTCTACGCGTTCCCCCGCTGGCTCAACCTGCTGCTGGACACTTTCCTGATCGCGTTGTTGGCCACGGCCATCGGCGGCGTGATCGCCCTGGGGCTGAGCTTCATCGCCTCGCGCAATCTGGTGTCGAGCTACTGGCTCTATTTCGTGACCCGCCGCGCGCTGGAAATCGCGCGCACCGTGCCTGAGGTCGTCTATGCGCTGATCTTCGTTGTGGCTTTCGGGGTGGGGCCGCTGGCGGGGCTGCTGGCGATCACCATCCACACCGTCGGCGCCCTGGGCAAGCTGTTCTCCGAAGTGAACGAGAACATCGACCCCGCCCCGATGGAGGCCGTGCGCGCCTGCGGCGGCGGCTGGTTCACGGTCATGCGCTTTGCCGTGCTGCCGCAGGTGATGCCCGGTGTGACGGCCTATGTACTCTGGCGGCTTGAACTGAACATCCGCGCCGCCGCCATCATCGGCTTTGTCGGCGCCGGTGGCATTGGCCAGGAACTCTATACCGCGATCAGCATGAACTACTACGAGGACATCAGCGCCATGGTCCTGATGATCGTCCTGGTGGTCACGCTGATCGACCTGACATCCGAGCGGGTCCGCCACGCGCTGATCGGCCGCGCTGCCTTCGAGAAGGTGTAACCTGCCATGACACTGCGCCTTGCCGATATCGACCAATCCGCCATAGCGCGCGCGCAAGACCGCGTGCCGCGCGCCTTCGGGCGCACGCCGCTGGAACGGGCGCTTGTGCTGGCGCTCTGGGGGCTGGGGCTGGCCTTCCTCGGTTGGTGTCTGGTGCGCTTCAACGTCAACCCGGTACGGGTGTGGAACGGGCTGGACAGGTTGGGCATGATAGCCGGTGACATGCTTCGCCCGGCGGCGCGAGGCGAATTCTGGAATTTCTTGCGCGCACTGATGGAAAGCATCGCCATGGCCTTTCTGGGCACGCTGATCGCCAGCGCCATCGGCCTGCCGCTGGGCCTGCTGGCGGCGCGCAATGTGCTGCCCAATCGCGTGACCCGCTTCATCCTGCGCCGCAAGTTCGAATTCCTGCGCGGGGTCGATCCGCTGATCTGGGCGCTGGTCTATGTTCGGGCGGTGGGGTTGGGGCCGCTGGCCGGCGTGCTGGCCATCGCCACCAGTGATACCGGCACCATGGCCAAGCTCTATTCCGAGGCAATCGAGACCGCCGACCGGCGCACCGCCGACGGGGTGCGCGCCGCGGGCGGTGCCGGGGCGCAGGTGGTGCGACTTGGCATGTTGCCGCAAGTCTTGCCGGTGATGGTGGCCAACACGCTCTACATGTTCGAATCGAACACCCGCTCGGCCACCATTCTGGGCGTGGTCGGCGCCGGCGGGATCGGTTTCGAGCTGTCAGACCGCATACGCGCCCATCAGTGGGATCAGGTCGGCTTCCTGATCCTGATGATCATCGTTGCCGTGGCCGTGATCGACATCATCTCGTACACGCTGCGGAACCGGCTGATCAACGCCGGCCGCGATCTGCCGCCCAGCCTGACCGTGCGCCTGTGGCGAAGGGCTTCCAGCGGCTGGCGCAGGGTATGAGGCTGATGATGTGACGTTTGACGAAAGACAGGCCCGCGCCTGGTCGCGCATTACGGTGTGATCGGCGCGCGAGCCTCGGATCAGCGCCCCCTCCGGCAGTGTAGCGACTTCCTCGGCACCATCGATGGTGTCGGCTGTCGGTTACATCCCGAGTTCGAGGCATTGCGCCTCCGCCGTCGCATGCTGCCACGCCGCCGCATCCACCTCGCTTCAGTCGGGCTCCGGGATCAGCTCGGTGGAAGTCGATGAACTCCTGTGGCAATGCCCCGCGACGAACCTGATACGCCCCAGGAACGCGCGCAAGGTCAGCGTGCGATGCGCCGAGGCCTCCTTCTCGACCGAGATGCCGATCCGGAACGGCGCGTGGCCATCGATGTCAAGCGACGCGAAGCCCTCGCCCAGCCCGCCAGATCCGGCAAACAGATCCCGGATCAACAACCGTACGCATCGCAAGCTGCTGATCATGGATGGGCGCGTGGGGTTCACGGGCGGCGTGGGAATCGGCGATCAGTGGCGGGGCGATGCCCGCAACCCGGCCGAATGGCGCGAATTGCATTACCGCGCCACCGGGCCGGTGGTTGCCGCGATGCAAGGCGCCTTCGCGTCCAATTGGGTCGAGGATATCGGCGAGATCCTGCAAGGACCGCGCTTCTTCCCCGAGCTTGCCCCCGAGGGTGGGACCGCTGCCCAACTGGTGCTCAGCGCCACCGGAAGCCGCAACTACATGCACATGATGCTGATGACTGCCATCGGCGGTGCGCAGAGCCATATCCGTATCGCCACGCCCTGCATGGTCCCCGACGATGTGGCCCTGGCGCAGCTGCTGCAGGCCCGTGAACGCGGGGTCGAGGTCGATATCATCGTGCCGGGCGAACACATGGACAAGGACATGGTGCGCAATGCCTCGCGCCACTTCTGGGGTCCGCGGCTGGAGGCGGGGGTCCGCATCCACGAATATCAAACCACTTTCATGCACGCCAAGCTTATCGTCATCGACGAGGCGTTCGTCAGTATCGGGTCAACCGATTTCGACGGGCGTTCGTTCCGGTTGAACGACGAGGCCAACCTGAATGTGTTCGACAAGGACTTCGCACGGGAACAGATCGGTCATTTCTTGCGGGACCTCGAGCTGTCGCGCCCGGTGACACTGGAGCACTGGCAGAACCGCCCGTTGCGCACGCGCCTGGCGGACTGGGCATGGAGCTGGCTGCGCGCACTGCTCTGAGGCGTCCCGATGCGCTGCGTGGAACCCCACCGGCGCTCACGTGTTTGTCAAGGAAGAAGACCTGACAACAAGGAGTATGATTATGGAGTTTACGGGTATTCTGGGGCTGATCCACCTCGCCCTGGTGATCTATGCGGCAGTGTCGATTCTGGGCTCGCCGGCGACAAGCGGGCAGAAGGTGTTGTGGATCTTGCTCGTGCTGATCTTTCCGCTGGTCGGGCTCATCATCTGGTTTATCGCCGGCCCGAAAAAGGCATGACACGGCGGCCATACGTGCAGCCGTGCCCGCATGCCACGCCGCCGGCGGCTTTCCGGGACAACTTGCCCATGGTGCGCTGACCGAAGCACGCCGGAATCACGATCACAGACGCACTGCCCGCGCCTCCTCGGTGCGGGCAGTGCGCTTGTGGACATGCTTTCGTTGCCCGTGTTCGTGTGCGCCGGCGCCCGGCGCCAAAGAGTGACATCTTGAGCAGTTTTCGCGCATGAAGGGTTGCGGCCCTGCGCGTCCGTTCAGGACGCGCAGGGCCGCAATGACCTTGCCGTTGTCTCCGTCGGTCAGTCCGCTGAAGCGCGGTCCGGCATGGCGGTCTTACATGGGCGGTGTTCCACGCACCGCGCGCGCCACCAAGGCGACAACGAACAGAATCAGGAAGATCACGAACAGGATTTGCGCCATGGACGACGCCGCACCGGCGATGCCCGTGAAACCAAGCGCAGCCGCGATCAGCGCCACGATAAGAAATGTCAGTGCCCAGCCAAGCATGAATTCTCCTTTCCGATCAGGTTGCCAGCAGGCCTTGCCCTGCTTGTTGTCCGAAAAACGCTCCCCCGCCTGATCGGTTCCATCACGCCACCAAGCCCGCTGCCCTACCGCGCAGAATGGCGGGACCGGCCGGTGGCCGGCAGGATCATGCGGTCTGCGTGACTGTAGGAAATGGGCAGGAAACGGTCCGGCGCAGCGGGCGGGCGTGCCCCGTCCGCTGTGCCGGGCGCAGTCGTTCAGGCCTTCAGGCCTTCAGCGTCTCGGTCGAGGCAAAGAACATGGCCTGCGACACCGCCGAGCGAACCTGCGCGGGCGAGAACGGCTTGGTGATAAGAAACGCAGGCTCGGGCCGCTCTCCCGTCAACAGCCGGTCGGGGAAGGCGGTGATGAAGATCACCGGCACGTCAGGCATCTCCACCAGCAGTTCGTTGACGGCGTCGATTCCCGAAGAGTTGTCGGCCAGCTGGATATCGGCCAGGATCAGATCGGGCGATGTCTTCTTGCCCAGGGCAACGGCCTGATCGCGGGTGCGGGCGATGCCGGTCACCGTGTGCCCCATATCGCTGACGGTGTTGCGGATATCGAGCGCGATCAGAGGCTCATCCTCGATCACCATGACGCGGCCGCGGATTCCTTCGGCCATTTCGCGGTAGGCGATGGCAACAAGCTGCTCGGCCTCGTCGGCGTCCACCTGCATGATGCTGCCGATCTCGGCGTAAGCGAATTCCTCGATGCTTCGCAACAGCAGTGCCTCGCGGGTATTCGGCGTCAGGCGCGCCAGATGCGACTGGGCGCGCCCCTCCAGCGCAGTGTCGGCACCAGCGTCGTCCACCGGCGCGCCGGAACTGACCCACACCGCATGAAACGCCGCGAAAAGCGCGACCTTTGGGTCGTCGGCACTTTCCAGCAGCGAGCGGTCGGCCACGATGGCCTCAAGCGTGACGGCGGCATACCGGTCGCCTGCGATCTGGGTACCGGTCAAGGCGCGGGCATAACGGCGCAGATAAGGCAACTCGGCCGCGATGCGCAGCGCCATGCTGTCGTCGTCATCCGCCGATGCCTGCCGCAGCTTGCCGTCATTGGCCTTCTCACCTGAAGCGGAGCGCTGGTGATCCGTCATTTTTTCCCTCGATGCATAAATGTACGGAACCAAACGCCTGAATGCGCGTTCGGTTCCGAATTATCGCCCATCCTCGCCGGTTTTGAAATAGGGTGTGGGGGGCGGTCGCAGTGCCGCGAAGGAAAGTGAATGGTCACGATGGCCCGTGCTAGATCGGACAACAAGGATGGACAGAACTTGCCGCCCGCCGTGGAGGAGCAGATCAACCGGAATCTCAGGCTGCTATACGAGCAGCGCCTCGAGCAGGAACTGCCGGACCGGCTGAAGGATCTGGTGGCGCAGCTTCGCAGCGGGGGTGCGGGTCAATGACCGATGCTTCAGGGTACGACCTTGCGGCGGGCGCCGAGAATGCCGCCCCGTCCGAAGCGGAGAAGGCTTCGCCCGTCTGCGCCGCGGCAGATACCTCTGCAGCTGCGCCGCAGCCTGGGGAAGACCCGCGCGAGGCGATCATCGAGCACTTGCCCGCACTGCGTGCGTTTGCGCTGAGCCTATGCCGCAATGGCGCGATGGCGGATGATCTGGTACAGGAAACGCTGCTCAAGGCATGGAGCAAGTTCCATCTGTTTTCTCCCGGCACCAACCTGCGCGCCTGGCTGTTCACGATCCTGCGCAACAGCCTGCATTCGCTGCGCCGCAAGCGCCGCCGCGAAGTGTCCGATCCGGACGGCATCATGGCGGCACAACTGGCCTCGAAGCCGGATCATGACGGGCGGTTGGCCATGCGCGATCTGGCTGCGGCCTTCGCGCAACTACCGCTGGAACAGCGCGAGGCGCTGATGCTTGTGGGCGCGATGGGCTTTTCGGTCGAGGAGGCCGCCGAGACCTGCGGCTGCGCCCCCGGCACCATCAAGAGCCGTGCCGCCCGCGGACGCGGTACCCTGGCCAAGATGCTGGGGCTGAATCGTGGAGAGGCGATGGACCTGACCGAAAGCGCGACGCTGGCGGTGATCAACGCACAGGGATCGCAAACTGGATAAGGCCAAGCCATGCTGATGCGGATACGCAGCCAGTTGAACCGGCTGACCGGCGGGTTGACGTTCCGATTGCTGGTGCTGATCACCATGACGCTTGCGCCGCTTGGCGCTATCTCGATCAGTACGAGCAACGATATGCAGCGCGCGGCACAGGCCGCAGCAGAGCGGTCTCTGATCGGGCTGACCGCCGATGCGGTAGCCGGTGAACGCGCACTGATTGAAAGCGCGTTGGGATCTGCCCGGTCCTTGCAGGGGTTCCTGTTGGAACGCCGCGACGATGCGGCAGCGTGCAGCGCGCTGCTGCGCGACTATGTCGAACGCTCCACCATCTACAGTTTCGCCGGGTTCATCGACCTGGAGGGGGAGATGGACTGCCTTTCGGAAGGCGAGGCTGTGCGTTTTGGCGAAAGAGAGACATTTCAGCGGCTGCGCGCCTCTCCGATGACGACGGTTGCGGCCCCCATGACCGGAGAGGTGACCGGACTGCCCGTCATCATCGTCACGCATCCGATCCGTGACGACGGGGTGCTGGCCGGGTTTCTGGCCATCTCCATCACCCGCGCAACGCTTGAAGCAATGGCCCGGCGCCAGATCGCCGATACCCCGCGGAATGTCGTCCTGATCAATCACCTTGGCGAGGTGCTGAACCGGCAACCCGACGATCCGATGCTGGAACTGTTGCCGCAAGAAGAAACGCTGGTTGAACTGGCCACCGCGCGAGGCGACCGGGTGCTGAGCGAAAGAACGCAGGACGGCGCGCGCGTGGTCCTGTCGAAAGCAGAACTGATCCCCGGGCGTCTTTACGCGCTGGCGGTCTGGGACAAGACCTCTCCGGCAGTGGCGGCGCTGGATGTCAATGTGATGCCGCTTCTGTTTCCGGCGGCCATGTGGCTGGCATGTCTGGCGGTGCTCATGCTGGCGGTGCACTATCTGGTGCTGCGCCATCTGAAAGCCCTGAACCGCCAGGTGCGCGCCTTCGCTCTTGGCAGGCGCGAGGACTGGATCGACATGCATGGGCATGCGCCTGCCGAGATCCGTACTCTGGGCACCACGTTCCGCAACATGGCCCGGCTGATCGCCCGAGAGGAGAGCGAGCGCGAACAGGCGCTGGCCGAAAAGACCGTTTTGCTGAAAGAAATTCACCACCGAGTGAAGAACAACCTTCAACTCATCGCATCGGTTATCAACCTGCAGTTGCGCGAACTGAATGATCCCGAAGCGCACCGGGTGCTGCTCAGTGTCCAGCACCGGGTGTTGGGGTTGGCAAGCGTACACCGGGCGCTTTACGCCGAGGACCGGCTGTCCCGGGTGCGTGCTGACCGGGTGATCGAGGAACTGTTGTCACGTATCGCCGAGATGGCCACCGGACCGGGGCGGGCAGCGAAGCTTCGGTTGACGCTGGAGCCCATGACGCTGGATGCCGACCAAATGGTGCCTCTGTCCTTTCTGCTGCACGAAGCGGTGACCAATGCGCTGAAGCACCTTGGCGCGGAAAACGCGGGGGCGGCCTGGATCGCCGTGGATCTTGGCCGGTTACCCACGAGCGAAGCGCAGGCTGACCATGCGGACGGAACGCGTGGCGAGGACACCGTGACCCTGCGCGTGCGCAATCCGATGGTCACGCGGTCCGACGCGGACCGTCAGGGCGACGTGAACACAGCCACCGATACGGGCGCGGACGCCGAACCGGGGCTGGGCGCCGAACTGATCGAAGCCTTTGCCATGCAACTTGGCGGCACCTGCCGACAGGGGGCGCTACACGACGCGGAGAGCGGAACTGTTTGGGAGCTGGAGCTGAGCTTTCCCGCGCCCATAGAGCGTCCCGATGATCCCGCGGCGGCGCCCGCTTCCTGACCCCGGGCGATGCTCTGAACGACCCGTCACGAAGAGAACAAGCAAAAGCGCGCGCCCTGCGTATCGTCTTGCCGGTGCGTGGCAGTTGGCGCGCCCTGCGCGCCACGAAAGCTGCGCGTCAAGGCAGGTTGCAGTCATTGGCATTCATGCGCCCTGCCATGACCGACCGGCAGTGTGGCCCTCAGTCCGGCCGCCGCACCCTTGCCTCGCCCCTGTAAAGTGGGCTTTCGCGATAGCGCGCCAGCCCGTGACGCACCAACACCCCCAGTGCCGCCGCCACCGGCACCGCGACCAATACGCCCAGGAAGCCGAAAATCGACCCGAAAGCCATGATCGCAAAGATCAGCCAGACCGGGTGCAGGTTCACGGAATGGCCCACGAGACGCGGCACCAGAACCTGGCTTTCCATGAACTGGCCCAGCAGGAACACCGCCACCACCGCCCCGATCCACAAAGGCTCGTCCCAGAACTGATAGAGCGCGAACCCCACCGACAGCGCCCCGCCGATGAAGGCGCCGACATAGGGGATGAAGGACACCAGCCCCGCAACCAGGCCGATCACCAGCCCGTAGGTCAGCCCCAGCAGCGTGAGCGTGATGCTGTAATATGCTGCCATTACCGTGCAGACAATCACCTCGCCGCGCACGAATCCGGCCAATGTCGCGTCGATGTCACGGGCCAGTCGGCGGACCGTCGGAACCTGGGCGCGGGGAATATGCGCGTCGATCGCATTCATAAGGCGCGGCCAGTCCATCAACAGGTAGAAGGCGACTACCGGCATCACCACCCAGAAAACCACAAGATTTATCAGCGCCGTCGCCCCGGACAGCAGGCCCATGACCAGGGTCTGGGCATTCTCGCGCAGCGTCTCGCCCGCGTCCTGTACAAGCTGATAGATGGTGCTGTCTTCGTCCTCGATATCCTCTCCGGTGGCCTGCCCCAACCAGGCCTTTGCATCCTCGAAGATACCGGGCAATGCGCGCGACAGGGCCGCCGCCTCGTTAAGCACCAGCGGCACCACCCAGACGACGGCCGCCACCAGAGCACCGAACAGCAACAGCATCATGCCCAGACTGGCAACCAGCCGTGGCACGCCCAGCCCCGCAAGCCGCCGCACCGCCGGGTCCAGAAAATAGGCCACCGCCGCACCAACCAGAAACGGAAGCAGCACGTCCCCCAGCAGCCAAAGCAGTCCGAGTGCCGCTGCGGCGATTCCCACCCAGGCCAAGGCACGCCCCCACCGCGAAAAGCGCTGTGTCGCTTGCCCCTCCGTTTTCGCAGCGATGTTGCGATCCATGCCGGCGCCTTTCACCCTCACCCGTGCCCGCGGCACCCGTTCAGCCCGTTGTACGAGACGTTCCTGCCAGGCGTAACGACAGCGAATTCGAAGCGGTTCCACGACAGGGTGCGGAACCCGGGCCGTGGCAGCGCGTTCTTGGGGTATCACCCGCGCAGTGCGGCTCGGTAACGCAGCAGGCGCAACAACAGGTCGGAGAGAGTCGATGACCCTGAAGAAAGCGGATGGCATGCCTCTGGCAGCGTCAAGAAGCACCGAGGAAACCTGACGATAACGAATTTGCCCTGATCCGCGTCACACGCGAGCGACTTGGTCGGCAGGCAGCAGGAAGCCTGCTGTATTGCACACGAGGACGCAGAGAGGCGGATGAACGACTTTGGCGCGCGACCGGGGGCGAGCGATTTTTCAGACCATTCACGGAAACAACTGACCAAGGAGAAGCATCATGGCTCAGCAAACCGCATCGGACATCAGGGGCAAGGCCGCCGACGTCAAGGACAAGGCCGCGGAACACGCGCGCTCGGCCGCCGAGGACCTGTCGGAGGAACTGGCAAAGCTGAAAACGCAGATCGAAGAGTTGACCACCAATATGGCCGGTCATGCGCGCAAGAAGGTGGAAAGCGGGGTGCAGCACATCGGCG